>NZ_JAGPXP010000018.1:0-139340 GCF_018070485.1 Micromonospora sp. C41
CCCCGCCACCCCGCCACAGGCGCGATCTTGCAGTTTGGTGCCCGGCAAAGCCTGGCAAAACCGGCACCCCTCGGGCGCCAACTGCAAGATCGCGCGGGACGTGGGCGTGCGGCGCGGCGGCTGGCGAGGAGCGGGCTGGCCGAACACTCCCGTGACACACCCGCGCGACGATCAGGCACCTAACCGCAGTCAGTACGTCAGCGGGCACGAGACCGCGGCCACGCCAGGCGCGGCCCGCAGATCTTGGTACGAAAAGGCCCCCATGAGGGCCCTTTCGTACCAAGATCTACACCAGTTCCCGGGATGCGGGCTGCTGATTTCACTTGGCGAGATTGGGGCGGGAAGCGGTACCCCGCCTGTCGGTGGGCGAGCTTCCGGTGCCAGGCGTCCTGCGGTTGGCGGGGTCAGGCGGTCAGCCGCAATGGGTGCGACCGGAGGTCAGCCAGGGCGAGCGGACGTCGGCGGAGGTCAGCCGCAGCGGGTGCGCTGACGCGGGCCGGACCCCACTCCCGCGAGGGCGCGGAGGACGGCAGCGGCGAGGGTGGTGCCGCGCAGGCGCGGTCAGCGGTAGACGGCGCGGTGGGCGGCGGCGATCGTGCGGGCGTACACCGCGCCGGTGACGGCCCGGTCGCGGGCCAGCGCGGCCCGCGCCGCGTTCGCCCCCGGCGCGCCGTGCACACCGCCGCCGGGGTGGGCGGAGGCGCTGGCCAGGTAGAGCCGGTCCACCGGGGTGTCGGCGCGGCCCAGGCCGGGGATCGGCCGCAGGAACAACTGCTGGTACGCGGCGGCAGTGCCACCGCCGAGCGCGCCGCCCACCAGGCTCGGCTCGGCGGCCTCCAGGTCGGCCGGGGCGGCCACGTGCCGCCCGACGACCGAGGCCCGGAAGCCCGGCGCCGCCTCCTCCAGCACCTCCTCCATCCGCTCCACGTGCCCCGCGACGTCCTCGGCCCGCCAGTCCCGGCGGAACGGCAGGTGCGTGTAGGACCAGAGCGACTCGGTGCCCGGCGGCGAGTGGCTCGGGTCGGCCACCGACATCTGCCCGACCAGCAGGAACGGGTCCCGGGGCAGTTCTCCGCGGGCCAGTTCGGCCGCGTACGTGGTGAGCCCGTCGAGGTCCGCGCCCAGGTGCACGGTGCCGGCGCCGGCCAGTTCCCGGTTCTTCCACGGCACCGGCGCGGACAGCGCCCAGTCGACCTTGAGCGTGGAGCCGTCCCACTTGAAGTGCGCCAGGTCCTCGACCATCCGGGGCGGCAGCGCCGCCGCGCCGACCAGGTCGAGGAAGAGCGCCGGCGCGGGCACGTCGGCGAGCACCGCGCGGCGGGCCCGCCAGTCGGTTCCCCCGGCGGTACGGACGCCCATCGCGCGGCCCCGGGCGGTGAGCACCCGCTCGACCCGGGCGCCGTACTCGATCCGCCCGCCCCGCTCGACCAGCCGGGCCACCAGCGCGTCGGTGATCCGCTGGGCGCCGCCGACCGGCACCGGCCAGCCCACCTGCTGGCCGAGCATGGCGAGCAGCCAGCCGTACACGCCGGAGCCGGCCTCCTCCGGGGACAGGTCGGTGTGCAGGGCGCAGCCGGCCAGCAGGACCGTGCCGCCCTCGCCCTCAAACAGTTCCGCGCCGAGCTTGCGGACGGGCAGCAGGAGGCGGCGGGCCAGGCGGAGCGCGCCGCCGACCCGGAGTTGCCGCAGCAGGCCCAGCCCGCCGCGTACCGGCGGGAACGGGGTGGTGATGGTCTGCAGCATCGGCTCGGCCACCTGGCGCCAGTCGGCGTACGCGTGCCGCCAGCGCTCCCCGTCGCCGGGCGCGAACGCCTCCAGCGAGGCCGCTGTGGTGTCCAGGTCGCGGTTGACCACGGCGGCCCGGCCGTCTGGAAGCAGGTGCGCCAGCACGTCCGGGGCGTGCGTCCAGGACAGGCCGTGCCGTTCCAGGCTCAGCCCGTCCAGGACCGGAGATGCGTACCCGAGCGGGTAGAAGGAGCTGTAGAGGTCGCTGAGGTAACCGGGCGCTGTCACGTACGCGGAGCGGACGGCCCCACCGGGCGCCTCGGTGGCCTCCAGGACGGTGACGTCCCAGCCGGCGTCCACCAGCAGGTTCGCGGCCACCAGCCCGTTGTGCCCGGCTCCGATGACGACGGCGTCGGCGGTCGAGGTCATCGGATCCGCCTACCCGGCCGGTCACCGGGCGAAACGCGTTTGCCCGGCCCAGGCCGGGGCAAGCAGGGCCGCATGTACACGGTTGCGCAGCTCATAGGTGGAGTGTGGGGTGCCGGCGGCGAGGGCGGCGAGCTTGTCGTCCACGATCCGGCGGACGGGTCGCCGGTGACCCGGACGCCGGTGGCGACCGCCGACGAGGTGGCCAAGGCGGTGGAGGCGGCCCGGGGCGTGGCGGCGGAATGGGCCGCGACCCCGACCGCGGAGCGGGCCGCGGCGCTGCACCGGGCCGCGGACGCGGTCGAGGCGGCGGCCGGAGAGCTGGCCGAGGCGACCACCGCGGAGATGGGCAAGCCCCTGGAGGACGCGCGGGGCGGGGTGGCGGCGGGCATCGGCACGCTGCGACAGTACGCCGAACTGGCGCCGGTCCGGGGCGGCCGGACGCTGCACGGCGCGCACGACGCGCTGGACTTCATGGCCCCCGAGCCACGCGGCGTGGTCGCCGCGATCACCCCGTGGAACGACCCGGTGGCGGTGTCGTGCGGCCTGCTCGGCGCGGCCCTGGTCACCGGCAACGTGGTGGTCCACAAGCCGAGCGAGCGCACCCCGGCCACCGGCTGGCTGCTCGCCCGCGCGCTGGACTCGGCGTTGCCGGCCGGGGTGCTGTCGCTGCTCAGCGGCGGCGGCGAGGTGGGGGCCGCGCTGTCCGGGCAGGACGTCGACGTCGTCGCCCACGTCGGTTCCACTGCGACCGGCCGGGCGATCGCCGCCGCGGGCGCCCGTACCGGCGCGAAGGTGCTGCTGGAGAACGGCGGCAGCGACCCGCTGGTGGTGGACGCGGACGTCGACCCGGTCTGGGCGGCCGAGCAGGCGGCGCTCGGGTGCTTCGCCAACGCCGGTCAGATCTGCGTGGCGGTGGAACGCGTCTACGTGCACCGGGACGTCGCCGAGGGCTTCCTGGACGCGCTCGTGGCGCGCGCCGAGGCGCTCACCGTGGGCCCCGGCCGTGACCCGGAAACGCAGCTCGGCCCGCTGGTGGACCGGCGGCACCGGGACCACGTGCACGGGCAGGTGACGGCCGCGCTCGCCGACGGCGCCCGGGTACGCGCCGGCGGTGTGCTGCCGGAGGGGCCGGGCGCGTTCTACCCGGCGACAGTGGTCGAGGGGTGCCGGCACGACATGGCGCTGGTCCGCGAGGAGACGTTCGGGCCGGTCGCCGCGGTGGTGGTGGTCGACTCGTTCAGCGAGGGGCTGCGCTGCGCGGCCGACTCCCCGTACGGTCTGGCCGCCACCGTGCTGACCGGCTCGATGAGCCACGCCCAGCGCGCCTGGCGGGAACTGCCGGTCGGCACCGTGAAGATCAATTCGGTGTTCGGCGGGGCACCGGGGGGCGCGGCCCAGCCGCGCCGGGGCAGCGGTCAGGGCTTCGGGTACGGCCCGGAACTGCTGGACGAGTTCAGCACCGTCAAGGCGGTGCACCTTCAGGCGCCGGGCGGCGGCCACTGGTGAGACGGCACGACACGAGCCCGGGACCGAGGCGGTCCCGGGCTCGACGCGTACCCCCAGGGGTCAGCGACCCCCGCGGGCCTTGCGGGTCGCGTTGTTGTTTGCCTTCTCGATCGCCTTGACCAGTTCCGGCTTGGTCATCCGGGACCGGCCGCGCACGTCCAGTTTCTTCGCCACCTCCATGAGGTGGCCCTTGCTGGCGTTGGCGTCCACCCCGCCGGCCGTCGGCGCGCGCCGGGCCGGGCCGCCGCCTTCGGCCTGCTTGTCGCTGGGCCCCTTGCGGCCCTTGGGCTCCCAGTGGTCGCCCACCTTCTCGAACTCGTGCTTGACCGCGGCGTAGGCGGTGCGGTGCGCCCGCTCCCCCTCGCCGTACGTCTCGACCGCCGAGTCGTGCGTCTTCTCCCAGGTCCGCTGCGCCTTCGCCGGGGAGCGCCGCAGCGTGCTGGGCAGTACCTCGCGCCCGGGCATCTCGTCCTCCTCCTGGAGTCTCGATCGGCTGCCTGGTGTGGTTCCCTCCCGTCCGGCGGGCAAACCGGCGCCCCGGTTTGTCGATTTCCCCCCGGGGGTACCGCCCGGCCACGCCCGGTGGCGGAGCCTGGAGGAGGCGGACATGACCGTGACGACACCACAGACGGTCGGCGGCCGGACGCGGTCCCGTCTCCCCCGCCGGATCCGCCAGCTCAACTGGCGTACCTGGCGCGGCGTGCTGGTGCGCAGCGGCAAGGGTTTCGTCACCGACAACTGCGCCGACTGGGCGGCGGCGCTCACCTACTACGGGGTGCTGGCGCTGTTCCCGTCCACGATCGTGGTGGTGGCGCTGGTCGGCCTGGTCTCCGACGGCCCGCGCACCGTCGACACCGTGATCGACCTGGCCGGGGAGATCGGCGCCGGCTCGGTGGTCGGCAACGACGCGTTCGTGGGTGTGGTGCGCAACGTGGTCGAGCAGCAGGGCTCGGCGAAGGTGCTGCTCAGCTTCGGTCTGCTCGGCGCGCTCTGGTCCGCGTCCGGGTTCATCGGCGCGTTCACCCGCGCCTCCAACGCGATCTACGGGGTGCGGGAGGGCCGGCCGTTCTACCGCCTGCGCCCGTTGCAGATCGGCATGGCCGCGGTGACGATCGTGCTGCTCGCGGTGGTGGCTACCGGGTTGATCGTCAGCGGCCCGGTCACCGACGCGGTGGGTGACCTGCTGCACGCCGGCGCGGTGGCCCGCACCACGTGGTCGGTGGCGAAGTGGCCGCTGCTCGCCGTGGTCGCCATGACGCTGCTGTCGCTGCTGTTCTGGATCGCGCCGAACGTGCAGCAGCCGCGGTTCCGCTGGCTCACCCCGGGCGGCGCGCTGGCGCTCGTGGCCTGGGTGCTCGCGTCCTTCGGCTTCGGCCTGTACGTGGCCAACTTCGGCTCGTACGACGTCACCTACGGCAGTCTCGGCGCGGTCATCGCGTTCCTGGTGTGGCTCTACCTGTCCAACTGCGCGTTGATGCTCGGCGTGCAGGTCAACGCCGAGCTGCAGCGCGGGCGGGCGATGCAGGCCGGCGTCGAGGACCCGGACGACCCGGTGCTGCCGCCGCGCGCCCCGGCCGACGACGAGAAGGCGGACGGGCAGCGGCCGGCCGACCGGTTGCCGCCCGGATGACCGGCTCTCCCGGCCGGCGCCGGTTTACCGGCGGTCCCCCGGGGCATCTCCCAAGGCATGGAACGTGGCAGCAGCAAGCACTCGCCCAGGGTCGACGACCAGATGAGCAGCGAGGTCAGCGGTCTCGTCCAGAGCGCCGGCACCGGCGGTTCGCGGGCCGAGGAGTTCCGGATCCCGGAGCCCGCCGGCGAGGACCAGCCGGAGGCCACCACGGCGCCGGCCGGGGAGCTGCGCAGCGGCACGCCGCAGGGCATGAGCTCCGAGGACGTCGAGGCGCGCAGCCGTCTGGGGCGGTTCATCACGATGACCGCCCTGCCCGGCGACCGGGAGGCGCTGCTGGCGAACGCGCGGGAGAACGAGGCGCCGACGGACATCGTCGCCGCCCTGGAGACCCTGCCCGCGGACGCCCACTACCAGACGATCTCCGAGGTGTGGGCCGCACTCGGGCACAGGAACGAGACGACGCGCTGGTGAGCGGGCCGGCCCACGGCCCGTACGAGACACACACCGGCGGAACAGGAGGAACCCCGACATGAGTGGCGTTACCGAGCACGTGGACGTGGACGTCCCGATCCGGACCGCGTACGACCAGTGGACCCAGTTCGAGGAGTTCCCCCACTTCATGGACGGCGTGCAGGAGGTGCGGCAGCTCTCCGACACGATGACCCACTGGACCGTCGAGATCGCGGGCGTGAAGCGCGAGTTCGACGCCGAGATCACCGAGCAGCTGCCGGACGAGCGGGTGGCCTGGCGCTCCACCGGGGGCACCCAGCAGGCGGGCGTGGTGACCTTCCACCGCCTCGACGAGGGGCACACCCGGGTCACGCTGCAGATGGAGTTCGAGCCGCACGGCGCGGTCGAGCAGGCCGGCGACAAGCTCGGCGTGGTCGACCGGCGCGCCAAGGGCGACCTGGAGCGGTTCAAGCAGTTCATCGAGCGGCGCGGTCAGGAGACGGGCGCCTGGCGCGGTGCGGTCGACCGGCCCATCCCCTGAGGCAACCTCCCCCGCCCTCAGCGGTCCAACGCGGCAGCCAGCGCCTCGGGCCGGCTGAGGGCCAGCAGATGCCCGCCGGGCAGGCGCTCGGGCGTGACGCCGAGCCGCTGCTGGGCCACCCGGGTCTGGAACTCGGCCGGGAAGAACCTGTCCGCGCCGCCGCTCAGGACCTCGGTCGGCACGTCGGGCCACGCATCAAGCGGCCAGGGCTGCGCGAACGGCGTGCCCGACTGCGGTGACCCACCCGCCATGGCCTGGTCGGTGATGTCCTGCGGCACGTCGTGGAAGAAGTACACCAGCGGATCGAACGGCCCGTCGGGAGAGCGGCCCTCGCGCCTGTCGCACTCCCGGCGGGCCTGGTCCTGCCCGGTGTTGGTCCACCAGTCGCCGCCGGTCTCACCGGGCGCCGGGATCATCGCGTTGACCAGGACCAGCCGTGAGACCGGCAGCCGACTGCAGACCAGTGGCGCGGTCAGGCCGCCCATCGACTGGGCCACCACCACCAGGTCCCCGCGGTCACCGGCCGCCTCGACCACTGTTTCCGCGTACTCCGGCAGTCCCGCGCTGTCGTCCGCGGCCGGGAGGTCGACGGCGATCGCCTCGTGGCCGCGCTGCTCCAGCAGGGGAACCAGGCGGTGCCAGTACCAGGCGTCGCCGCCGGCTCCCGGGATCAGGATGTACGTCGTCACGGTGCGAATTTAGCACCAGAGAGTGCTGTAGCGATACCATCAGCGGATGGCGCGCGCATACGACGATCCCTGCGGTCTGGCCCGGGCGCTCAACCTGGTCGGCGACAGATGGGCGTTGCTGATCGTCCGTGAGTTGCTGCTCGGACCGAAGCGCTTCACCGACCTGCGGCGCGGCCTGCCCGGCGCCAGTCAGAGCATGCTCACCGCCCGGCTCGCCGAGTTGGAGGAGACGGGAGTGGTGCGCCGGCGGCGTCTCGGGCCACCGGCGGGCGTCCGGGCGTACGAGCTGACCGAATGGGGGCGGGACCTCGAACCCGCCCTGCTGGGGCTGGCCAGGTGGGGCAGCCGGGGTCCGCTGACCTCGTCGGCGCAGCTGAGCGTCGACGCGCTGGCCCTCGCCATGAAGACCACCTTCGACCCGGCCGCGGCGCGCGACTTCGCCGTACGGTGTCAGCTTCTTCTCGACGGCGACAGCCTGCTCGTCACCGTCGAGGACGGACGCGTCGACGTGGTACGCGCCGACGCCGCCGATCCCGACCTGGTGATCCGGGCCGGCGCCGGGACCTTCCGCTCGCTCATCTTCGGTGGCGTGCCGTTGCATGCCGCCGACGTCGTCGTCCGGGGCGACGGCGAGGTCGCGGCCCGCCTGCTGCGGCTGTTCCGGCGCCCCACGCCGGCCGATGGCCCACAGTGACGAAGCGAATGCTTTCAGCTACCTCTCAGGTGGCGTTGGTAGTCTCCCCGCGCGGCGTGATCCATTATGGACGCCGTTGATCTCGTTGCGGCACAAGGGTTCCAGGTGAATCTCTCCCCGGATCCCGGGTGCCGCACGTCCGGTGGCCGTCAAGGGAGATGTTCGTGGTGTTCAAGAGGATGCTGGGCGCGTTCGGGGTGGGCGGCCCCGCTGTCGACACGGTCCTGGCCAATCCGGGTACCCGCCCGGGGCTGATGCTGGGCGGGCAGGTGAACCTGACCGGCGGCAGCCACGACGTGGAGATCGACCACATCACCGTCGGGCTGGTCACCCGGGTGGAGATGGAGGGCGCCGAGCAGGAGTACGACGCCCTCGTGGAGTTCCACCGGGTCCAGGTCGCCGGCGGTCTGCGCCTGTCCGAGGGACAGCAGATGTCGCTGCCGTTCCAGGTGGCGATGCCGTGGGAGACGCCGGTGACCGACCTGTACGGGCAGCGCCTGCACGGCATGACGATGGGACTGCGCACCGAGGTGGCGATCCGCGGCGCCGTGGACAAGGGCGACCTCGACCCGGTGTACGTGCACCCGCTGCCGGTGCAGGAACGCATCCTGGAGGGCTTCGGCCGGCTCGGATTCCAGTTCAAGGGCGCCGACCTGGAACGCGGGCACATCTCGGGCCTGCGCCAGAGCCTGCCGTTCTACCAGGAGATCGAGTACTACGCCGCCCCGCAGTACGCCCACGCCGTCAACGAGGTCGAGCTGACCTTCGTCGCGAACGAGTACGGCGTCGACGTGGTGCTGGAGTTCGACAAGCGCGGTGGCCTGTTCTCCGGCGGCCATGACTCCTTCGGCCGCTACCACGTCGCGCACACCGACGCCGACCAGGTCGACTGGGCCGCTCAGGTCGACGCGTGGGTCCGCCAGGCCCTCGACGGCTACCAGAGCATGCACGCCGGCCACGGCTACGGACAGCCCGCCTACGGCCCACCCGGCTACGGGCACGCCGCGTACGGCCACCACAAGGAGGAGCACCACGAGCGGCACGGCGGCCCGGGCATGGGTGCCGTCGCCGCGGGCGTGGTCGGCGGCGCCGCGCTCGGCTTCGCCGGCGGGATGCTCGCCGACGAGGTGTTCGACTCCTTCGGCGACGACGAGGGCGGCGACGAGGAGGAGTGAGCCCGGGGATCCACAGTGGATCTCTGGTACCGCTTCATGATCTAATTCCGTCAGGTTTGTCCGCAACCGGTCGGATTGCCCGACCGGAAGTCGAAGGAGTGTGCATGCCCGTCACCGCCGACCTCACCAAGCTGGTCGACAAGGCCTACCAGGACAAGACCCTCACCGAGATCGTCGACGCCCCGGTGTCCGCCCTCGCCGGGGTCAGCGACGGCGACGCCAAGCTGCTCAAGGACGCCTTCAACATCACCACCGTCGGCGACCTCGGCCGCAACCCGTACTTCCGCACCGCCAACGCCCTGGTGGCCCTCACCGGCGCCAAGTAGCGCCATCGCCGATGCCCGGTGGCCCGGGAAGCGTTCCGGGCCACCGGGCATCGGGATCGAAACGAGCCGGGACCGCGGCTGTCGCCGTGCCCGGCCGTTTGCGATCATCCGGTCCGGGTACCGCAGGGGAATGACCGACAACGACCGCCACGTGTGGCGCGACGAGGACCGCACTCCCCTGCACGAGCTGGACCAGGCCATCGCCCGGTCGGCCACGGACGGCCAGGGCGACGACGTCACCGCCAACGACGCCGGCGAGGAGGCCGCGTTCGGGCACGGCCCGGAGGCGGTGGACCGGGGCGCCGGCCCGGAGGCCGAGCGGCGCGAGATGACCGATGCGGACCGGGCCTACCGGCCGTCGACGATCGGGCGGACCGGCCCGGACAGCATGTGATCCCCGGACGGCTGCGGGCACCCGCGCCGATGCCCGTGGCCGCCGGATTCATGCTCGGCCGATACGACAAAAAGTGCGGTACGGACAGCCAGGAAAACGGACAGCCCATCCAGAATCGGCCGAACGGCTGACGGCACTCCCCCTGTCGCGCGCAAGACTTTCGGGATGCAACAGGGCTCCGGTTTCCTCTCCAACCGTCAGCGCAAGCTCGCTTGGCTGGGCTTCCTGCTCGCCGCGATCCAGGCTCCGGTCTCCGCCCGGTTCACCGAGGACAGCTCCTGGCTGTTCAGCCTGGTGGTCGCGCTGATGGTCGCGACCGTGATCATCGCCGACGACGGCGCGCGCCGCCGTCCGGCCGACGCCCGCTCCTCCGACTGAGTCAGCGTGTGCCGGGGCGCGCCTCGTGCCCCGGCATCCCCCGGCTGCGGCGGCGTTCCTTCATCTCGGCCTCGTAGAGGTGCCGCCGGCCCTCGACCAGCTCGTCGCGGGCCTGCCGGTCCAGCTCCCGGAAGAGCGCGTAGTACCCGTCGTCGAAGTCCTCGACGATCTGGAACGTCCACCGCCCGGCGATGACGTTGCGCCCGAGCAGCTCCCGGTCGATCCGCTCGGCCAGGCCCGGGTGCCCGGCGCGGCGGAACATCTCCACGGCGTCGTCGAGCATCAGATCGGCGTGGCCGATCAGCTGATGCAGCTCGTAGAGGTGCCCGCGTGCCCGCTCGACGCACTCCAGGGCCTCGCTGAGCCTGCCCAGCGCCTCGACCGTGGCGTCACTCACCCCGTCGGGGCGGCGGTGCGCCCGGTCCGGTCCGTCGGCCAGATGTCCCATGGTGTCCCTCCGTGGGGCTGCTGCGTGCTCCTCGTGCCGGACTTCTGCCCCCGCACGGGCGACTCAATCCCCGCGGACGACGTGGCCGCTCTCCCGGACGACCCCGCAGTCCGCCGGTCGGCCGAGGTCGGTCCGCACCGGGCGGCGTTAGCCTCGGACACCATGCGCGTGCCGAACAACCGGGTCGCGACCCGCTCCGCGGCAGTGGCCGCGCGGTCGACCCTCACCACGCTGACCGCCGCCGTCGGCACCGCCGGCCTCGCCGCGGCCCACGCGAACCCCGGGCTGCTCGCCGAGGTCGACCAGCACGCCGCCGGGGTACGCGACAGCCTCCACGGCGACCGCCACCCGCTCACCGTGGCGGCGCTCGCCGGATACGCCGAGGGGCTGCGCGACGCGGCGGCGGAGCACGGCTGGACGCCGCCGGCCGAGCCGGTGGACTGGTCCGCGCCGGACTGGGTGCTCACCCGCCTGCTGGCGGTCTGCCTGCTGGCCCGCGGACTCGACCCGCGTCACCTGGCCTGACCGGCAGCCGGCCGGACCCGGACACGGTTTCGGGGCGCCCGCCACCATCCCGCGGACACCCCGTCACCCGTTGCCGTCAGCCTCCCGGCCGGCGGAACTGCTGCGTCTCGTCGCCCATCTCGCCGGAGCGGTACGTACCCGCGCCCGACATCGACGACTGCGGCGCGGCCGGCGTCGGCTGCCCGCCCCGGTCGGCCATCTTGCGTTCGTAGTCGCCCCGGCCGGCCTGCTGCGCCTGCCGCTGCTGCCGGATCGCCCGGGACTCCTCGGCGGCCCGGTGCAGCCAGCCGTCCCAGCGGTCCTGCATCGGCTTGACCAGACCACCACCGACACCGACGATCAGGATGCCGGCCACGGTGGCGAGGAAGGCCACGAGCACCGGTGTGGTCACCGTGGTGGCGATACCCACCTGGTTCAGCGCGGCGATGATGCCGAGCGCCAGGATGAAGATCGCTGTCACGTCGGCCAGCACCCGGCCGTACGAGAGCCCGCCGAGCGCGCCGGAGACCAGGTCCCGGACGGCGTTGGCGATGGCGGCGGCGATCACCACGATCACGATCGCCACGAAGGCTCGCGGCAGCCAGGACACCACCCCGCGGATCAGGTCGCTGATCGCGTTCGGCCCCCACACCCCGAAGGCGAACTGCAGGGTGAACAGCAGGACCGCGTAGTAGGCCAGTTTGGCCAGGATGTCGCTGGCGTCGTACTTGGTGCGTTCCAGGGCCCGTTTGATACCGCCCCGTTCCACGGCGCGGTCGAACCCGACCCGTTCCAGTGCCGCGTCCACGATTTTGAGTACGGCTCTAGCGATGAGCCAACCCACGACGAGAATCGCGATGAACGCGATCGCCCGCGGTACGAAGAGCAGCACCGACCTCCAGAAGTCGGTCCAGGCCGCACCGATGTCGACCTGCCCGACCGCGAGGGTTTTCGGCATGATGTCCCTCCTGTCGCGTGAACTGCGCCGCCCGCATACCCGGTGACCTGGGCAGCACTCCGAGCCGGACCGGGCCAATTTCCCGACATGGGTGATCGAACCGGCCGTGACCTGCCCGAACGTCCGCGCCGCCGGAAGCCGGGACCCGCCACGAACGCATGATCGGAACCAGCCCGCCACGCTCCGGTTAGGCTGCGGTCATGCCAGGCACCGTCGGTCGGGTTCCCACACCGCCCGCCCCCGCACCGGGAGCGCCCGCCGATCCCGTCGTCCACGGGCCGCCCGCGCAGACCGGTCATCCGTGGGCCGGCACGCCGCTGGGCGCACCGCAGGGCTGGGATCCGGCGGTACGCGCCGTGATGGACGTGGTGCTCGCCTCCCCGGTGCCGATGGCGCTGCTCCTCGGCGACGACCTCGTCGTCTTCTACAACGACGGGTACGCCGAGCTGATCGGCGACCGGCACCCGCACGCGCTGGGCCGGCCGGCGGCCGAGGCGTTCGCCGAGGTGTGGCGTGATCCCGGCGCCGGCGAGGCGCTGGAGCGCGTCTACCGGCACGGTGAACCGTTCCTGCAGCGGGAGGCGGTGCTGCCCGCCGACCGGCAGGGTCCGGCCGAGCCGGCCGTGTTCACCCGCGGGCACTGCGCGGTACGCGACTCCACCGGCCGGATCGTCGGCGTGCTCACCGTCTCGGCGCAGACCACCCAGCTGACCCAGCAGTTGCAGAGCCTGAGCGACTTCGCGGCGGCGCTGTCCGGCACGCTCACCCTGGACGACGTGGCCCGGGTGACGCTGCGCTACTGCCTGCACTCCTTCGACGCGGACCGGGTGTCGTTCGCGGTGGACGAGGGCAGCGCCTGGCGGTTGGTCCGCCGCATCCGCGGCGAACTGCTCGACGAGGCCGACGAGCGGCTGCCCCCGCTGTGGCGGCGGATGTCCGCCGAGTCGGCGCTGCCGGCGGTGGTGTCCGCGCGCAGCGGCGTGGCCTCGTTCACCGCCGACGGCCAGCCGCTGCGCGGCGTCGCGGCGGACCGGCACGACGAGAAGATCCGCGCGCTGGCGGCGCTGCCGCTGCGCACGAGTGTGGTCCGTGGCTCGCTCACCATCGGTTACCGGGAGCCGCGTCCGTGGTCCCCCGCGGAACGGGCGCTGCTCGCCGCGTCGGCGGAGCTGGTCGGCCAGGCCGCCGAGCGGGCCCGCCGCTTCGAGACCCAGCACGGCACCGCCCAGATGCTGCAACGCAGCATGCTGCCGGAGCGGCTGCCGGACCTGCCCCGGCTGCGTATCGCCGCCCGGTACGACCCGGGCGTGGACGGCAACGCCGCCGGCGGCGACTTCTACGACGCGTTCCTGCTGCCCACCGGCGCGCTCGGGGTGGTGCTGGGCGACGTGGCCGGGCACGACGTGCAGGCCGCCGCCCGGATGGGCCAGGTGCGCGCCGCGCTGCGCGCGCTCGCCCTGGTCGACCCTCGCCCGGACGCGGTGCTCGACGGCCTGGACCGGCTGGTCGCCAGCCTCGGCGTCGAGGGCGGCACCCAGGAGCTGTTCGTCACAGTGGTGTTCGGCGTGGTCGATGCGGACCGGGAACTGGTCACGCTGGCCAGCGCCGGGCATCCCGCGCCGCTGATCCGGCGCGCCGGACCCGACGCGGCGGTGGCCGAGTTCGTCGACGTGCCGCCCGCTCCTCCGCTGGGCCTGGGCGGGCGGGCGCGTACCGCCACCGTGCCGTTCCGCCCCGGTGACACCCTGCTGCTCTACAGCGACGGCGTGGTGGAGCGCCGCTGGCAGGACGTGGCCGCCGGGATGGCGGGGCTGGGCGCGGCGGTGACCGGAGCGGCCGGCGGGGACCCGCGCGCGCTGTGCGCTGTCGCGACCGCCGCGGTGCCGGGCGCCACCGAGGACGACGTGGCGGTGCTCGCGGTGGAGTACGCGGTCCGGCCGAGCCGGTCGGCGAGCATGGAGGTGCCGGCCGAGCCGACCGCCCCGAGCCGGGTCCGGCACTGGATGACCGCGCAGCTCACCGAGTGGCAGGTGCCCGAGGCGGTGATCGGCGCGGCGGTGCTGTGCACGAGCGAGCTGACCACGAACGCGCTGCTGCACGCCGGCACCGCCGCCCGGGTCGAGGTCGACCTGTCCGCGGAGCGGCTGCTGGTGTCGGTGGCCGACTCGGGCACCCGGGGTCAGGTGACCCGCGCCCAGACCGACACGCTCAGCAGCCGGGGGCGTGGGCTCGGCCTGATCGAGGAGCTGAGCGACGCCTGGGGGACCGACCCGACCGTACGCGGATCGACTGTGTGGTTCGAGATCCTCATCCCGGCGGACGGACCGCGCGTCGGCGACGCCCCGGCCGGGTAGGAGCCGGACATGACCGACGACAAGCGCCGCGGTGTCCTCTTCGACGTGGACGGCACCCTGGTCGACACCACGTACCTGCACACGGTGAGCTGGTGGGAGGCGCTGCGCCAGGGCGACCACCGGGTGCCGATGGCGCGGATCCACAGGTCCATCGGCATGGGCTCGGACAAGCTCCTCGACCACCTGCTCGGCGCGGAGCGCGACCGGGACGCCGACGGCCGGCTGCGCGACGCGCACGACGCGCTCTACGGCGAGTACTGGGAGCGCCTCACGCCACTGCCCGGGGCGCGGGAGCTGCTGCGCGCCTGCGCGGAGCGCGGGCTGCGGGTGGTGCTCGCGACCTCGGCCGCCGAGCACGAGGTGACCGCGCTACGGGCCGCGCTGGACGCCGACGACGTGATCGACTCGGTCACCTCGTCGGCTGACGCGCGGGAGAGCAAGCCGGCGCCGGACATTCTGGTCGCCGCGCTGGAGCAGTCGGGGCTGGCCGCCGAGCGGGTGGTGTTCGTCGGCGACTCGGTCTGGGACGTCGCCGCCGCCGGCAAGCTCGACATCCCCTGCATCGGGCTGACCTGCGGCGGCACCGGCCGCGCGGAGCTGGCCGGCGCGGGCGCGGTCGCGGTGTACGACGACCCGGCCGCGCTGCTGGACGCCCTGTCCGACAGCGCCATCGCCTCGCTCGGCTGAGCGGCGGTCAACCGGCGGGCGCGCGCAGGCTTAGCCGGGTCCGCTTCGGGGCACTGCTGGACTCCACCGCCCGGCCGCCGGGCGTCGGAAGGGTGGTGCCGTGGAACCGGTCGATGTCGCGTTCGCTCTGCTGGGCGTCGGTGCGCTGCTGGCCGGGGTGCTGCCCCGGGTGCTGGAGCGACGGCCGCTGTCGATGCCGATCGCGTTCCTCGGGCTCGGCATGCTCGTCTTCGTGCTGCCCACCGGTCTGCCCACACCGGATCCGCTGCGTTGGCCGGAGCTGACCACCCACCTCACCGAGGTCGGCGTGATCGTCGCGCTGATGGGCGCCGGCCTGAAGATCGACCGTCCGTTGAGCTGGGCCCGCTGGTCGTCGACGTGGCGGCTGCTGGCGATCGCCATGCCGCTGTGCATCGCCGCGGTGGCGCTGCTCGGCTGGTGGTGGGCCGGGCTGGTGCCGGCCGCGGCGCTGCTGCTCGGCGCGGCGCTCGCGCCCACCGACCCGGTGCTCGCCTCCGACGTGCAGGTGGGCGAACCGACCGATGTGGAGGACTCCGAGGACGAGGTGCGCTTCGCGCTCACCTCGGAGGCGGGCCTGAACGACGGGCTCGCCTTCCCGTTCGTGTACGCGGCCATCGCGATCGCCACCACCGGGCTCGCGCCGTCCGGCTGGCTCGGCGAGTGGTTCGCGGTGGACGTGCTCTACAAGCTCGCCGCCGGGGTGGGCGGCGGGTTGCTCGTCGGCTGGCTGCTCGGCAAGCTGTTCTTCCGCGCCCCGAGCAAGCTGCGGCTGGCCCGGCACTCCGAGGGGTTCCTCGCGCTGGCCGCGACGTTCCTCGCGTACGGGCTGGTCGAGGTGATCGGCGGGTACGGCTTCCTGGCCGTGTTCGTGGCCGCCCGGGCGATCCGGGCCGCCGAGCGCACCCACGAGTTCCACTCCGTGCTGCACGACTTCGCCGAGCAGGTGGAGCGGCTGCTCACCGTGCTGTTGCTGCTGCTGTTCGGCGGCGCGGTGATCGGCGGGCTGCTCGCGCCGCTGACCTGGCCGGCCGCGCTGGCCGGGTTGGCCCTGGTGCTGGTGATCCGGCCGCTGGCCGGGTGGCTGTCGCTGCGCGGCGCGCCCGGCAAGCCGGCCGAGCACTGGGTGATCTCGCTGTTCGGCATCCGCGGCGTCGGCTCGTTCTACTACCTGGCGTACGCCACCAGCAAGACCGACTTCCCGCAGGCGGAGCTGGTCTGGGCCACAGTCGGTCTCGTGGTGGTGGTCTCGGTGGTGGCGCACGGGATCGCCGCGACACCGGTCATGCAGTTGCTGGACCGGGGGGGTGAACGCACCGGCGAGGACACGCGGGCCGGGTCGGCGGCGCAGCCGGTGGGCGCCACCGGCTGAGCGCGCCCCGGTTCAGCCCAGCCGGGCGGCGAGCGCGCGGCCGAGGTCCCGGCCGGAGCGCCAGGCGGTCTGCACGCGCGGGCGGCCGAACGCGTCGCCGGCCAGGCCGATGCCGTCGTCGTCCAGGTGGAACGTGGCATCCCCGGCGTGCGCGGCCGGGGTCGCGTACGTCCAGCGGTGCACGTGGGTCGACAGCGCCGGCTCGGGCAGCCCGAGCAGGTCGCGTACCGCCTGCTCGATCGCCTCGCGGGCGGCGGTGGGCTGGAGCAGGTGCCGGGCGGCGAACCCGGCGGTGGTGTGCGCTACGAGCACCGGCGCGCCGTCGCCGCGCCGGTCGCCGTCGTCGCAGACCAGGCTGAGCACCGGGTGGTCGTTGACGAACGCGCCCCGGAAGTCCGCCCAGCGGCGGGCCGGGAAGTGCAGCACCCCGGTCAACGCGGACGACCACCGCTGCGCGGCCACCGCCCGGGTCGCCTCGGCCAGCGCCGGGTCCAGCAGCAGCGCGGCCTGCGGGCCGGGCATGGCGAGCACCACCGCCTCGGCCTCGGCGCCGTCGGCCCGGGGGCCCGGCTCGACTGTCATCACCAGCCGGTTGTGGGTCACCGGAAGGTCGCCGGCCAGGTGTTCGACGAGCGAGCGCAGCCCGCGTGGGGCGGCCCACCGCATCGGGCCGGTGACCTGCTCGCGTCCGCCCGGCCCGTACGCGGCGAGCGTGTCGGTCCACTCCCGCGCCAGCCCGGCCGCCCGCCACCGGTCCACCACGGCGGCGAAGTCCGGGTCGTCGACGGTGAAGTACGCGGCGCCCAGGTCGGCCGGGCGGCCGTCGAAACGCTTGCTGGCCATCCGCCCGCCGGTGACCCGGGCGCGCTCGCGCAGCCGTACCGGGATCCCGGCCCGCGCCAACTCGGTCGCGCACGCCACTCCGGCGATGCCCGCGCCGACCACCACCACGCCCGCCCGGTCCGTCGTCACCAGGTGATCGTAGGCGGCGGCCGGCATGAACCCGGCGGCCCGGGGGTAGTGGAACACCTGTTCGAGGAGAGGTGATGAGCATGGCCGACCGCGCCAGCACCAACGGCAGGAACGTGAACCCGGACGCCGCCGTCAAGGACCCGGACGACTGGGTCACCGGCGACGAGCCGCCCACCGCCGCGCAGGAGTCGTACCTGCACACGCTGGCGCAGGAGGCGGGCGAGCCGGTGCCGGAGGGCCTGACCAAGGCCGAGGCGTCCCGGCGGATCGACGAGTTGCAGGCGGAGACCGGCCGGGGCCGCTGAGCGGTCAGCGCGGGGGCAGGCGGTGCAGCTCGACCCGGTCGAGCCGCCCCGCCGCCACCCGCGCGGTCAGGTACGTG
This sequence comes from Micromonospora sp. C41, assembly GCF_018070485.1. Taxonomy (NCBI): domain Bacteria; kingdom Bacillati; phylum Actinomycetota; class Actinomycetes; order Micromonosporales; family Micromonosporaceae; genus Micromonospora; species Micromonospora sp. C41. Next base: position 17,636 of record NZ_JAGPXP010000018.1, read on the forward strand.
GCGTGCGGCTGCGCCCGCCGGTCGGTCGGCGAGCCGGGGTTGAGCAGCCGCAGGCCGCCCGGGGCGACGCTGTCCCAGGGGATGTGCGAGTGCCCGAAGACGAGCAGGTCGCAGTCGCCGTACGCGGCGGCGCAGCGCTCCTCGCGGCGGGTCTTCGGGCCGGTCTCGTGCACCACGGCGACGCGCAGGCCGTCCAGCTCGACCCGGGCCACCTCGGGCAGCCGGGCGCGCAGCTCCGGCCCGTCGTTGTTGCCGTACACGCCGACCAGCCGGCGCGACCGCGCCTCCAGCGCGTCCAGCAGCGCCACGTCCACCCAGTCCCCGGCGTGCACCACGACATCCGCGGCCTCCACGGCCGCCCACAGCGGCCCCGGAAGATCCCGCGCCCGCTTGGGCACGTGCGTGTCCGCCATGATCACCAGCTCCACCCCCTCATCCTCCCCCACCCCCCTCTTTCCCGCGCCGATCATGAGGTTGGCGGCACTCGGGGAGATCGACTACGCCGTCAACTTCATGATCAACGCGGAGAGGCGGCGCGGGCGGGGGCGGGGGCGGCGGCGCGGGCGGCGGCGTCGGTGATGCGGCCGGCGGCGGTGATCAGGCCGATGTGCGAGTACGCCTGCGGGAAGTTGCCCATCTGCTCGCCGGTGTCCGGGTCGACCTGCTCGGCGTACAGGCCGAGGTCGTTCGCGCGGGCGGCGAGCCGTTCGAACAGCCGCCGCGCCCGGTCCAGTTCCCCCGCCTCGGCCAGGCCGGCGGCCAGCCAGAACGAGCAGATCACGAACCCGGCCGGGTCGCCGTCGAAGCGGCGCAGCAGCCCGTCGCGCGACAGCCGCCGCTCCAGCAGGTCCATCGTGGCGCGCATCCGCTGGTCGCCCGCCGGCAGGAAGCCGACCAGCGGCATGACCAGCACCGAGGCGTCCAGGTCGTCGGAGCCGAACACCCCGGTGTACGCGCCGACCCGCTCGTTCCAGCCCCGGGCGAGCACCGCCGCCCGCACCTCGTCGCGCGTGGCGGCCCAGCGGGCCACGTCGGCCGGCTCGCCGATGCGGGAGCCGAACCGGACCGCCCGGTCCAGCGCGGTCCAGCACTCGACCTTGGAGGAGACGTAGTGCCGCTGCGGGCCGCGCGCCTCCCACATGCCGGCGTCGGGCCGGTGCCAGCCGCGTTCGGCCTGGTCGGCGAGCGTGCGCAGCAGGTCACGCACCTCCGGTGACATGGGGTCGAGGTAGTAGCGCATCAGCCAGGCCGCATCCAGCACCTCGCCCAGCACGTCGTTCTGCCGCTGCCGCCAGGCGTCGTTGCCGACGAGCACCGGCCGGCTGCCGGCGTACCCGGCGAGGTGGTCGAGGTCGTGCTCGGTCAGGTCCCGCTCCCCCTCGACGCCGTACATGATCGGCACCGGCTCGTCGCCGATCCGGCCCATCGCCCGCGCCACCCAGGTGAACTGCCGGTCCGCCTCGTCCGGGCAGGCGGCCCGCCACAGCGCCTGGAGGGTGAGGCTGAAGTCGCGCAGCCAGACGTAGCGGTAGTCGTAGTTGCGGTCGCCGCCGAGCCGCTCCGGCACCGAGGTGGTGGCCGCCGCGACGACCGCGCCGCTGGGCGCGTACGTCATGCCCTGCACCGCGAGCGCGCTGCGCCGCACCTCGTCGCGGTACTCGCCCTGGTAGTCGTGCAACGCCGACCAGGACCGCCACCCGGCCACCGTCTCGGCGATCACCTCGGCGGCGTCGGGCAGCGCCGGTTCGGCGCCGGCGTACGTCGGGGCGTACCCGAGGGTGAAGCGGTGCGTGCTGCCGGCGCGGGCGGTGAACCGCCCGGTGGCGGCGCCCCCGGCGATGGTGAGCGGGACGTCGGCGCGCAACTCCAGGCGGCAGGCGCCGGCGGTGGCGCGGATCACGCCGTCGCGTTCGGTCAGGTAGGCGCCGACGCGGCCGTACTCGAAGCGGGGCGCGTAGTCGACGCGCATCGCCACCTCGCCGGTAAGCCCTTCCACCAGCCGGGCCAGCACCCGCGGCGAGCGCATCCCGATGTCGTGACCGCGCGCGCCGGGCTCCAGCGCCAGCGCGTCGGTGACGGCCACCGTGCCGGTCGCGGTGGCGAAGACGGTACGCAGCACGAGCGCGTCGTCCAGGTAGGAGCGCGTGCTCGTCGACTCCCCCTCCGGGCGGATGCTCCAGTGCCCCGCGTCCTCGTCGAGCAGGCGGCCGAACACCGACGGCGCGTCGAACCGGGGCGGGCACCACCAGTCGACCGAGCCGTCGCGGTCGACCAGGGCCGCGCTGCGCCCGTCGGCGAGGAAGCCGTGCTCGCTGATGTGTCGGGTCGGCACGGGTGTGGCTACCCGGCGCGGGGCGTCGGCATGCCTCGCCACATCGGTCCGGGCCGGTGCGTTACCGCTGCCCGGCGACGGGAACGCGGCGGGTTGACGAAGGAGGATGCTCATGACCAGACCCTCGACTCCGACCACGGCCTGGCAACCCGGCATGCCGGGCAGCGACAACCTCCCGTCCGGCCCGGGCGGTCGCCCGACGCCGCCGAGCGGGGACGGGCACGGACCGCAGACCGGTTCGGCGACCGTCACAATCGGCTCGTACCCGGACTATCCGTCCGCCCAGCGGGTGGTGGACTATCTGGCCGACAACCGGTTCCCGGTGGAACGTACCTCGATCGTCGGTACGGACCTCACGCTCGTGGAGACCGTGATGGGACGGCTCACCACGGGCCGGGCGGCCCTGCTCGGGGCCGGCACCGGCGCCTGGTTCGGTTTGTTCATCGGGTTGCTCTTCGGCATCTTCACCGCCGGCAACTGGCTCGCGGTGATCCTGGTCGGCCTGGTGATCGGCGCGATCTGGGGTGCCGTGTTCGGCGCTGTCGCGCACGCGATGAGCGGCGGTCAGCGTGACTTCACGTCGGCCAGTTCGCTGCGGGCCGCCCAGTACGCGGTGACGGTGGACGCGGAGATGGCCGGGCAGGCCCAGCAGCTGCTCAGCCGGATGCACCTGACACCGACGGGCGCCACCGCCCGCTGACCGGCAGGGCGATGAGGGGAGGGCCGGGCGGCCCTCCCCTCATTCGTGGTACGCGCGCTCGCCGGCGCGCAGCGGCACGTCCACCCGGTTCTCCGGCGGGGCCAGCGGGCAGGCCCACCTGTCGTCGTAGGCGCAGCTGGGGTTGTAGAGGTAGTTCGCGTCCAGCCGGACCCGGTCGCCGGGCAGCACGGTCAGGCCGCGGCCGAACGTGCCCTTCACCGTGTCGGTGAGGTACCGGCCCCCGCCGTACGACCCGTCGCCGCAGGTGGCGTCACGCACGGGCAGGAAGAGCCCGCCCCCGTACGCCTCGATCCACCAGAGCGTGAGCGGTCCCCACGGCGTGTCGGCGACGGCCACCCGCCGGTACGCGACCACGCCGTCCGGGCCGCCGGTGTCGATGCGCAGCTCGCCGGAGGCGGCGCGCAGCGGCGCCTCGACCACTGCCGACGGGTCGGGCGGGTACCAGCGCAGCCCGGTGAAGCCGGGCCGGTCGGCGGGCGGCACCGGGCTGCTGGGGTGGGTGCGGAACAGCTCGTCGCGGGCGGCCCGGAAGCCGGCCAGGTCGAGGTCGGACAGGTAGAGCGCCGCCACCCGCTCCCGCCAGTCGAGCAGGTCGAGATCGTCCATTCCCCGACCCTAGCCGGGCGGCCCGTTCAGGTTTTAAGAAGCCCCCTAAGGCGCGCTGGTCCGCGCATGCCAGGGCCACTTGTTTAAATTTTAAATAGTGCTACTCTCGGAGCCATGACGGAGAGCCTGGACGCCGAGCGGATGGCCTGCTGGCGCGCGTACATCGAGTCGAGCCAGCGGCTGTTCACCCGGCTCGAGGACGACCTGCGCGCCGACAGCGACCTGAGCTTCGCCGACTACCACGTGCTGGTGCTGCTCTCCGAGGCGCCCGGCCAGCGGCTGCGCATGGGGGAGCTGGCCGACCGGCTGGTGTTCTCGCCGAGCCGGCTGACCTACCAGATCACCACGATGCGCAAGCGCGGACTGGTGGCGAAGGAGGCGTGTCCGGCCGACCGGCGCGGCAGCGAGGCAGTGCTCACCGCGGCCGGCCTGTTCGCCCTGCGCGAGGCCGCGCCGCACCACCTGCGCTCCGTGCGCGCCCACCTGATCGACGACCTCGACGACGCCGAGGTCGCCTGCCTCACCCGGGTCTTCGAGCGGCTCGGCCGGCGCCTGCGCGCCGACCGCACCGCGTCGTCCGTCCCGGCCGACAAGTAAGGAGCCCCGCGATGCCCGCGATCACCGTCGACGACGTCCTCGTCCTGCCCCGCCTGCCGAAGCTCGGCGAGGCCACCGAATACCGCTCCGTCCGCCGGGTCACCACTGCCCCCAGCGGGTACGAGGGCGAGGGCTTCCCGGTCCGCCGGGCCTTCGCCGGCGTGCCGATGACCGAGCTGGACCCGTTCATCCACCTCGACCAGATGGGCGAGGTCGACTACGCGCCGGGCGAGCCGAAGGGTACCTCCTGGCACCCGCACCGCGGCTTCGAGACGGTGACCTACATGATCGACGGGATCATGGACCACCAGGACTCGACCGGTGGCGGCGGCACCATCACCGACGGCGACACTCAATGGATGACGGCCGGAAGTGGCCTGCTTCACATCGAGGCGCCGCCGGAGCACCTGGTGATGAGCGGCGGGCTGTTCCACGGCCTGCAGCTCTGGGTCAACCTGCCCAGCATCGCCAAGATGAGCGCGCCCCGCTACCAGGACATCCGCGGCCGGGAGTCGGCGCTGCTCACCACGCCCGACGGCGGCGGCCTGATCCGGGTCATCGCCGGGGAGGTCGCCGGGCACCAGGGTCCCGGCTCGACGCACACGCCGATCACCATCGCGCACGTCACGTTGCAGCCCGGCGCCGAGCTGAGCCTGCCGTGGCGGTCGGACTTCAACGCGCTGGTGTACGTGCTGGCCGGCCGCGGCACCGTCGGCACCGACCGGCGGCCGATCCACCTCGGCCAGCTCGCCGTGCACGGGCCCGGCGAGGCGCTGCGGATCACCGCCGACCGGACGCAGGACTCCAACGCCCCGGCGCTGGAGCTGTACCTGATGGGCGGCCAGCCGATCCGCGAGCCGGTGGCGCACTACGGCCCGTTCGTGATGAACACCCGCGCCGAGCTGATCCAGGCGGTCGAGGACTTCCAGGCCGGCCGGCTCGGGGTGATCCCGACCGGGCGGGTGCCGCACAGCGACGGCCAGGGCGACCGGCCCTGACCTGCCACGGGCGCCCCGGTTCGCCGGGGCGCCCGGCCGCGGTCTCAGGAGACGGCGAAGATCCCGGCCACCCCGAGGATCACCATCAACAGGACCGCCACCAGCGCACCCCGCTCCCCCTCCACCGCCTGGTCGCGGTCGTCGGTCACGGTGTTCGTCGTCTCGGCGGGCATGTCGGTGCCTCCTCGGTGTCGCGATCCAGGGGTCCGGCGTCCCCCTGGCGCGCGGCACCCACGCGACCTGCTGCTCGCCGTGCGGGGTCCTGCCGGGGGTCCTACCGTGTGAGGACGTCGTCGACCTCGGGGGTGGAACGTGACTCTGCGGGACTGGTTCCTCACCGCACAGGAACGCGCCAACCCGGGGTCTGAGTTACCCGTCTGGACCGATGGAAACCTCGCCGAGCCGTTGATTCACGGAGCCGCGTACTTCGACCGCCTGGTCAGCGAGGTGGAATCGCTCACCGCGGGCGATCATCTGTTCTTCACCGACTGGCGCGGCGACCCGGACGAGCGGATGCGCCCGGACGGCCCGACCGTGGCGCAGTTGTTCGCGCGGGCCGCCCAGCGCGGGGTGATCGTCAAGGGCCTGATCTGGCGCTCCCACCTCGACACGCTGTCCTACAGCGAGGCGGAGAACCGCGACCTCAGCGAGGCGATCCGGGCGGCCGGCGGCGAGGTGCTGCTCGACCAGCGGGTCCGGCGCGGTGGCTCGCACCACCAGAAGCTGGTGGTGCTGCGCCATCCGGGCGACCCGAGCCGGGACATCGCGTTCGCCGGCGGCATCGACCTGTGCCACAGCCGCCGCGACGACGCCGGCCACGCCGGCGACCCGCAGCCGATCGGCATGTCCCCCCGGTACGGCCCCACGCCGCCCTGGCACGACGTGCAGCTCGCGGTGCGCGGGCCGGTCGTCGGCGCGCTCGACACCACGTTCCGGGAGCGGTGGACCGACCCGATGCCGCTGGACTCGGAGAACCCGATGGCCTACCTGCGGGACCGGCTGCGCGGCTCCGACCTGCGCCCGGACCCGCTGCCCGAACAGCCCGCCGACCCGCCGCCCTGCGGGCCGCACCACGTGCAGGTGCTGCGCACCTACCCGGCGGTGCGGCCCCGCTACTCGTTCGCCCCGGACGGCGAGCGCACCGTGGCCCGCGGCTACACCAAGGCGGTACGCCGGGCCCGGCGGCTGATCTACCTGGAGGACCAGTACCTCTGGTCGACCGAGGTGGCCGAGCTGTTCGCGCAGGCGCTGCACGAGCATCCGGACCTGCACCTGGTGGCGGTCGTGCCCCGGCACCCGGACGTGGACGGCCGGCTCGCGCTGCCGCCGAACATGGTGGGCCGGGAGCAGGCGCTGTCGCTGTGCCACCGGGCCGCGCCGGAGCGGGTGCACGTGTTCGACGTGGAGAACCGCGACGGCACGCCGGTCTACGTGCACGCGAAGGTCTGCGTGGTGGACGACGTGTGGGCCAGCGTGGGCAGCGACAACTTCAACCGCCGCTCCTGGACGCACGACAGCGAGTTGTCCTGCGCGGTGCTCGACGACACCCGGGACACCCGCGCGCCGGCCGACCCGGCCGGGATGGGCGACGGCGCCCGGGTGTTCGCCCGCGACCTGCGGCTGCGGCTGTGGCGCGAGCACCTGGACCGTGATCCCGGCGGCACGCAGGACGACGACCTGCTGGACCCGGCGGACGCGGTGGCCGCGATCACCACGGCGGCGGAGGAACTGGACCGCTGGCACGCCGGGGGCCGGGCCGGTCCCCGTCCGCCGGGCCGGTTGCGGCCGCACCGCCCGGAGCGGCTGCCCTGGCGTACGCGGCTCTGGGCGCTGCCCGCGTACCGGCTGGTCTACGACCCGGACGGCAGGCCGCTGCGCGCCCGGCGGGCCGGCACCTGGTGACGGTCGCTCACCTCGTCGGGCACGTTCGGACGGGCCGGATAGGCGAACGAGACCCGGGGCGAGTAGAACCCCCAGCACACGTGCAGCGGGTTGGCCGGCCGCAGCGCGTGGACCGGATGGTCCGGCGCCGGGAACTCCACCGACTCGACCTCGAACGGTGACACCGGCTCGGCCACGTACGGATAGTCGGTGACGATCAGCTCGCCGTCGCGGCCGGTGAGGTAGCGGTGGTGGCCGTTGTGGACCTCGGTGCCGGTGTGCCCGACCCGGGCGGTGACCCGGATCAGCAGCGTGCCGTCGCCGGCCCGGGTCTCGGCGGTGAGCCGGTCGCCCCGCAGGTCCAGGCGCGTCTCCCCGGCGGCGGCGGGCGCGCCCCGTGCGGCGGCGTACCGCCGGACCCGCTCGCTGGAGGAGAAGTAGTGGGTCCACCAGCCACCCGGCGTCCCGCCGTCGGGCGGATCCATGTCCGTCAGTGAGACACCCAGGTAGGTGAGCGAGTACGCGCCGAAGCCGGAGGTCTGTGTCTCGTCGTCGACCACGTACTGGTTGACGAAGACCTGACGCTGCGGGTGCGGACGCAGACCGGCGGGCAGCAGGGTCTCGACCACGCCGGGATCCGCCGGGAGCCAGCTGAACAGCAGCGTCCGGGCGTTGATGACGAGTTGCGGCGCGGCGGGATCCAGCACGGTGCCTCCGTTGACGTGTCGCTACGGACGGTACGGGCGGTCCCGTCGGCGGGACAACGACAGAAAGGCGACACTTCGCCCACCTGTCGGATTCCGCGTTGACCGATCAGGGCGCGCTATGCCCGGAAAAACGAGGTCCATACCCCGCCACACCTTAAGTACATCGTACTTTCGGCTAGATTTCGGCAGCACGATCGGGCTATGGTGGCTCCCGAACGTACTACCGTCACCTAAACCTGAGCGTCACGTCTTTTTTCTTCCGCGGACGAGGTGCAGGGAGGACCACCCATGACCGCCCACACGATCAGCGCCCCGGCGACCACGCCGGCCGGCTCCGCGAAGCTCGACCCCCGCTCGCTCACCGACAGCGCCGCCGACCTGCTCGCCGCCATGGCCGCGCTGCCGGCCGGCCACCCCTCGCGGCCCGCGCTGCGCGACCGCGCCATCGAGGCGTGGCTGCCGCTGGCGAACCACCTGGCCCACCGCTACAGCGGCCGCGGCGAACCGAACGACGACCTGGCGCAGACCGCCGCGATCGGCCTGATCAAGGCGATCGACAAGTTCGACCCGTCGCGCGGCGTCGACTTCGCCGGCTACGCGATCCCCACCATCATCGGTGAGCTCAAGCGCCACTTCCGCGACCGCACCTGGGACATCCGCGTCCCCCGCCGGTTGCAGGAGCTGCGCCTGGCGATCTCCGACGCCAACAGCACGCTGCTCCAGACGCTCGGCCGCTCGCCGACGGTCGCCGACATCGCCGCCCACCTCAAGCTCACCGAGGAAGAGGTCCTCGAAGGCCTGGAGGGCGCCCGCGCCTACAACGCGGTGTCGCTGTCCACGCCGACCGGCGACGGCGAGCGGGCCACCGAGCTGGGCGACCTGCTCGGCGGCGAGGACGGCGAGTTCGAGCTGGCCGAGACGCGCGTCGCCCTCGGCCCGGCGCTGGCCACGCTCGACCAGCGCGAGCAGAAGATCCTCACGCTGCGCTTCTACGGCAACCTGACCCAGTCGCAGATCGCCGAGCAGATCGGCGTCTCGCAGATGCACGTGTCCCGGCTGCTGGCCCGGGCCCTGACCAAGCTGCGCGGTCAGCTCGACGGAACGTACTAGCAGGTGGCGGCGGCCGGGTCGGCGGACCCGGCGCAGCGGTCCACCCGGCCCGGTCGGCGGTGCGCCGGCCGGGCCGTTCCGTGTCCGCCCACCGGGGCCGGTGCGACAGCCCGCCGGGGGCGGGTGCGAGAGTGGGTCGGTGCTCGCCGACGTCGCCCTCGACCTGCCGGTCCGGCCGGTGCTGCCGGCACTCGTTGAAGCGCTGCGCGACCGGGGCGCCGCCGTGCTGGTGGCGCCGCCGGGCACCGGCAAGACCACCACCGCGCCACTCGCGGTCGCCGACGCCGTCGCCGGACGGGTGGTGATCGCCCAGCCCCGGCGGGTCGCCGCACGCGCCGCCGCGCACCGGATGGCCGCGCTGCTCGGCGACCGGGTCGGCGACCGGATCGGCTACGCGGTGCGCGGCGAGCGCCGGGCCGGGCCGCGTACCCGGATCGAGGTGGTCACCACCGGTCTGCTGGTGCGCCGTCTGCACCACGACCCGGAGCTGCCCGGCGTGGACGCGGTGCTGCTCGACGAATGCCACGAACGGCAGCTCGACGCCGACCTGGCGCTGGCGTTCAGCGTCGAGGCGCGCGGCACGCTGCGCCCGGACCTCTGGCTGCTGGCCATGTCGGCCACCCCGCAGGCGGACCGCTTCGCCGCGCTGCTCGGCGCGGGCGACCCCGCCCCCGTGGTACGCGCCGAGGCCGCCCTGCACCCGGTCGAGCGGGTGTGGGCGCCGCCGCCGCGCCCGGTGACGCCACCCGGCGGTGGCCGGGTCGATCCCGCGCTGCTGGACCACGTGGCCGCCACGGTCCGCCGGGCGCTGCGCGAACGCGACGGCGACGTGCTGGTCTTCCTGCCCGGCGCGGGTGAGATCGGCGCCGTCGCGCGCCGCCTGGCCGACCTACGCGACGTCACGGTGCTGCCGTTGCACGGACGGCTGCCCGGCCCGGCCCAGGACGCGGCGCTCACCCCCGCCGCCGGGCGGCGCGTGGTTCTCGCGACGGCGGTGGCGGAGAGCAGCCTGACCGTGCCGGGCGTCCGGGTCGTGGTGGACGCCGGCCTGAGCCGGGTGCCCCGCACCGACCTGGCCCGAGGGCTGGGTTCGCTGGTGACGGTGCCGGTGTCCCGGGCGGCGGCGACGCAGCGGGCGGGCCGGGCCGGGCGGGAGGCGCCGGGCGCGGTCTACCGCTGCTGGTCCGAGGCGGCACACGAGCGGCTCGCCCCGCAGCCCGAGCCGGAGATCGCCACCGCCGACCTGACCGGGTTCGCGCTGGAGCTGGCGGCCTGGGGCACCCCGGACGGCGCCGGCCTGGCGCTGCCCGATCCGCCGCCACCGGCCGCGCTGGCCGTGGCGCGGGAGACCCTGGGCACGCTCGGCGCGGTGGACGACGACGGCCGGATCACCGCGCGCGGCCGGGCGGTCGCGGCGGCAGGCACGCATCCCCGGCTGGCGCGGGCCCTGCTGGACGGCGCGCCCCGGGTCGGCGCGGACCGGGCCGCCGAGGTGGTGGCGATCCTCGGCGAGGACACGCTGGGCGGGACGGGGGACGACCTGCCCGCCCGCTGGCGGCGGCTGCGCGACGGCGTCGACCCGGCCGCCACCGCGCGCTGGCGCACCGAGGTACGCCGCCTGCGCGCCGCTCTGCCCGCCGACGACGCCGAACGGAAGCGCCTGCCCGACGATCTGGCCGCCGGGCTGATCGCCGGACTCGCGTACCCGGAACGGCTGGCCCGGACGCGGCGGCCGGGCGGGTCCGCGTACCTGATGGCCGGCGGGACCGCCGCGGAGCTGACGCCCGGGTCGGGGCTGGCCGGAGCGGCGTGGCTGGCCGTCGCGGTGGCCGACCGCTCCCCCGGCGCGCCGGCCGCGCGGGTCCGGCTGGCCGCGCCGATCGACGAGGCGACCGCCCGGGAGGCCGGGGCGGCGCTGCTGCGCTCCGGGCGGGAGGTGGCCTGGACCGGCGGCGACGTGGTGGCCCGGGAGGTGGACCGGCTCGGCGCGATCGAGCTGCGCGAGCGGCAACTGACCGCGCCGGAACCGGAGCTGGTCGCGGCGGCGCTGCTGGACGGGCTGCGGCAGGAGGGGCCGGGACTGCTGCGCTGGACGCCGGAGGCGACCGGGCTGCGCCGCCGGATGGCGTTCTGCCGCCAGGCGCTCGGCGGGGACTGGCCGGACGTCTCCGACGCGGCGCTACTCGACCGCGCCCCCGACTGGCTCGGGCCGGAGCTGGTCCGCGCCCGCCGCCGGGCCGACCTGAGCCGGGTGGACGTGGTGGCGGCGCTGCGCCGGCTGCTGGACTGGCGGCAGGCCGCCCGGCTGGACGAGCTGGCCCCGGAACGACTCGCGGTGCCCAGCGGGTCGCGGGTACGTGTCGACTACGCCGATCCGGCCGCGCCGGTGCTGGCGGTGAAGCTCCAGGAGACGTTCGGCTGGCGGGACGTGCCGCGCATCGCCGACGGGCGGGTGCCGGTGCTGCTGCACCTGCTCTCCCCCGCCGGGCGGCCGGTGGCGGTCACCGCCGACCTGGCGTCGTTCTGGCGCACCGGCTATCCGCAGGTGCGGGCGGAGCTGCGGGGCCGCTACCCGCGTCACCCGTGGCCGGAGGACCCGACCACCGCCGAGCCGACCCGCCGGGCCGCTCCGCGCCGCCGGTGAGGGCTACTCCTCGACGACGTCGGCGATCACGACGGTGATGTTGTCCGGGCCGCCGGCCCGCAGCGCCAGGTCGATCAGCCGGGCCGCGCAGGCGTCCCGCTCCATCTGCTCGTTGAGGACCTCGGTGAGCGTGTCCGCGCGGACGACGTTGGAGAGGCCGTCGCTGCACAGCAGCCAGCGGTCGCCCGCGCGGGGCACCATCGTCGCGTACGACGGGGAGACCTGGTCGCCCTGCAACGCCTGGGTGACCACGGCCCGCCGGGGGTGGCTGCTGGCCTGCTCGGCGGTGATCACGCCCTGGTCGACGAGCATCTGCACGAACGTGTCGTCGCGGGTGACCTGCTTGAGCACGCCCTCGCGGAACAGGTAGGCGCGGGAGTCGCCCACGTGCGCCAGCGCCAGGCAACTGCCGGTACGGGCGAACAGCAGCGCGGTGAGCGTGGTCCCCATGCCCTGACGTTCCGGGTCCTCCTCCACCGCCTGGCGGATCCGCGCGGTGGCCAGCTCGATCGCGCCCTGGAGCGCGGCGACGAGCGCGTCCTCCGGCGTCTCCACGTCCAGCGGGGCGATCGCGTCGATCGCGATACGGCTGGCCAGGTCGCCGGCCGCCATGCCGCCCATGCCGTCGGCCACCGCGACCAGCCAGGGGCCCGCGTGCTGGGCGTCCTGGTTGCCGCTGCGAATCAGCCCACGGTCGCTCGCTCCGACGGAACGAAGCTTCAGGGTCATGGGTCGCAGCCTGCCAGGTCGAGGGCTCGGTTGTCTGTAGGAGATCACCGACATCGTACGTGGCGCGCCGGACCCCTCCGCGAGCGGGCGCTCGGCCGAGCATCGGGCCGGATCGATTGACAGCGACGGAACGCGGTGGAAACATCGGCCTGATATTGGGAGCGCTCCCAGTTCCCGGTCTCCCCCACCACCCCCGAGCACGGAAGGAACCTCCGTGACCCGATCCCGACGTCGGCTCGCCGCGCTCGCGGCCACCACGCTGGCGCTCACCGGCCTCACCGCCGGCCCGGCCCTTGCCGAGGTGCCGCCGGACGCCCCCGAACAACTCCGCAACGGCGACTTCAGCGCCGGTGTCTCCCCCTGGTTCTCCTACGGCACCGGCGACCTCGCTGTCGTCGACGGCCGGCTCTGCACCACCGTCGCGGCCGGCACCGCCAACCCGTGGGACGCCGGCATCGGCCAGGACGCGGTGCCGCTGATGCAGGGCGCCGAGTACGAGCTGTCCTTCGACGTCTCCGCCACCCCGGGCGCGGCCGTCAAGGCGGTGCTCCAGCTCGGCAGCGCCCCCTACACCACGTACGCGAGCGTCGACGCCACCGCCACCGGCACCTCGAAGCGCGTCACCACCACGTTCACCTCCCCGGCCGAGAACCCCACCGCCCAGCTGATCTTCCAGGTCGGCGGCAGCGCCGAGGCGCAGACGTTCTGCCTGGACAACGTGTCGCTGCGCGGCGGGGAGCCGGCGCCGCCGTACGAGCCGGACACCGGGCCCCGGGTCCGGGTCAACCAGGTCGGCTACCTGCCCGGCGGGCCGAAGCACGCCACTGTGGTCACCGAGGCCACCGACGCGCTGCCCTGGCAGCTGAAGTCGGGCAGCGGCGCGGTGGTCGCCAGCGGCCGGACCACGCCGCGCGGCACCGACGCCGCCTCCGGGCAGAACGTGCAGACCGTCGACTTCTCCGCGTACCGCAAGCCGGGCACCGGCTACACGCTCACCGTGGACGGCGAGACCAGCCACCCGTTCGACATCTCCGGCACGCTCTACGACCGGCTGCGCGCCGACTCGCTGCAGTTCTTCTACGCCCAGCGCAGCGGCATCGAGATCGACGGCGATCTGATCGGCGAGGAGTACGCCCGCCCGGCCGGCCACCTCGGCGTCGCGCCGAACCAGGGCGACACCGACGTGCCGTGCCAGGCCGGCGTCTGCGACTACTCGCTGGACGTGCGCGGCGGCTGGTACGACGCGGGCGACCACGGCAAGTACGTGGTCAACGGCGGCATCGCCACCTACCAGCTCCTGAGCACCTTCGAGCGGACCAAGACCGCCGAGACCGCCGACGGCGGCGCCGCCCTGGGCGACTCCACGCTGCGGCTGCCCGAGCGCGGCAACGACGTGCCGGACGTGCTCGACGAGGCCCGCTGGGAGCTGGAGTTCCTGCTGCGCATGCAGGTGCCGGCCGGCAAGCCGCTGGCCGGGATGGTCCACCACAAGATCCACGACCGGAACTGGACCGGCCTGCCGCTGCAGCCCCAGGACGACCCGGAGCCGCGTGAGCTGCACGCGCCGTCCACCGCCGCCACGCTGAACCTGGCCGCCGTCGCCGCGCAGTGCCAGCGGCTGTACGCCCCGTACGACGCCGCCTTCGCCACGCGCTGCGGCACCGCCGCGAAGACCGCGTACGCCGCGGCCAAGGCGCACCCGGCGATCTACGCCTCGGCCAGCGACGGCACCGGCGGCGGCGCGTACGACGATTCCAACGTCAGCGACGAGTTCTACTGGGCCGCTGTCGAGCTGTGGCTGACCACCGGCGACAAGGCGTACCTGGCCGACGTCACCGGCTCGCCGCTGCACACCGCCGACGTGTTCGCCCCGAACGGCGCGTTCGGCTGGCAGAGCGTCGCCGCGCTGGGCCGCCTGGACCTGGCCACCGTGCCGAACACGCTGCCCGCCGCGGAGAAGACCCGGATCCGCGAGTCGATCACCGCCGCCGCCGACAGCTACCTGGCCACGATCGCCGGCCAGGCGTACGGGCTGCCGTTCCCGGGCAGCGCCGACGCGTACGTCTGGGGCAGCAACAGCAACCTGGTGAACAACGCGATCGTGCTGGCCACCGCGTTCGACCTGAGCCGGGACGCGAAGTACCGGGACGGCGCGGTGCAGGCCGCCGACTACCTGTTCGGCCGCAACGCGCTGAACATGTCGTACGTGACCGGGTGGGGCGAGCAGCACGCCCGCAACCAGCACAGTCGGATCTTCGGCCACCAGCTGAACCCGGACCTGCCGCGCCCGCCGGCCGGCTCGCTCGCCGGTGGCCCGAACGCCGCGCTGCAGGACCCGTTCGCGGCGAACCTGCTCGCCGGGTGCGCGCCGATGTTCTGCTACGTCGACGACATCAACTCGTACGCGACGAACGAGGTGGCGATCAACTGGAACTCGGCGCTGGCGTGGCTCGCGTCGTTCCTGGCCGACCAGGGTGACGCCGGCGCGGTGCCGGCGCCGTCCTGCGCGGTCACCTACACCACGCACGGGAGCTGGCCGTCCGGCTTCACCACCCAGGTGACGGTGCGCAACACCGGCACGACGGCGGTGAACGGGTGGAGCCTGCGGTGGGCGTTCCTCGGCGACCAGAAGGTGGACCACGCCTGGTCGGCGCAGCTCGGCCAGAGCGGCGCCACGGTCACCGCGAAGAACCTGTCCTGGAACGCGAAGCTGGCGCCGGGCGCGTCCACCACGTTCGGCTTCAACGGCACCGCGTCCCGGTTCCCGAACCCGGATCCGGGGCTGGTCACCCTGAACGGGAAGGCCTGCACGGTCTCCTGACCGAGCTGACCGGACGCCATCGCAGGACCGGGTACGGTCCTGCGATGGCGTACCTCTTCCTGCTCGGCGCGATCACCGCCGAGGTGATCGGCACCAGCCTGCTCAAGGCCACAGACGGTTTCACCCGGCTCTGGCCCACACTGGGCCTGGCGGTGGCGTACCTGTCCGCGTTCGGGCTGCTCTCGCTGGCGGTGAAGGACATCCCGGTCGGCGTCGCGTACGCCGTCTGGTCCGGCCTCGGCACCGCCGCCATCATGGCGATCGGCGCGGCGTTCCTGGGCGAGCCGCTGAGCGTGGCGAAGGTGATCGGAGCGGGGCTGGTGATCGCCGGGGTGGTGGTGCTCAACCTCGGCGGCGCGCACTGAGCGCCACCCGGCTCAGGCCGCCGCGCGCAGCAGCCGGAGCTGCCCGATCTCGGCCACGTTCTTCATCAGCTCGGCGTTCACCCAGGCGGCCAGGTCCGCGACGGTGAGCCTGGCGTCGGCGGGCCATGGGTACGCGGACGGCCGGTCCAGGCCGGCCTCGGTCAGCCCGTCCAGCGCTTCGGTCCACTCCGTCCGCAGCTCCCGCAGCCAGGTGACCGTCTCCGCGCCCGGTCCGGGCCAGCGGATGTCGTCGCGTTCCCGCGCCGGGCGCTGCCGCACGTGGTCGGTCGCGACCGACCACCACCAGCCGATGTGCCAGGTCAGCCACCCGATCGTGGGCGCCGGGACCGGGTCCGGCTCGGTGTCGGCCCAGTCGGGACGCCACCCACCGTCCGGGCCGGGGCGCATGGTCCAGCACAGCGCGGCCGGCTCCCAGAGGAAGTCCGCCGGCTCCAGCCGGCCGAGGTGGTACTCGGCGAGCGCCCAGGTCAGGTCGAACTGCCAGCGCAGCAGGCCGGTCACGGAGGCAGGCATCGCGCGATCGTGGCACGGCCCGCGCCCCCGGTCGACCGGTTAACGGCTCCCGGCCCGCCTCGCGACGACGCCCCTCGCGACGTGGCGGCCCGGCGTGTCGTGGCGAGAACAAGGAACATCCAAAAAGCGATATGACTGTGAGGCATAAATATTGCCTGAGAGTCATATCGCTCGAGGCCTCACCTTTCCGGAGGGCCACCGGCCGCCGTCGTGACACGCTCGGCCCGGGTCGAGGCCCAGCGCCGCCTCGCGGTGTGACGGGCGTCGCCCCTGGCGGGGCTCCGGGGGCGGGGGAACGGCCCTAGCGTCGATCACATGGCCCTCGCCGGACCCCGCTGATGGGGCGCGTCTCGCCGCTCCCGCCGCCCGGGCCGCTGCGCACGCTCGCGTACGCCACGCTGGTGAACACCGTCGGCGCGGGGCTGTGGCTGGCGGGTGGGGCGCTCTACCTGACCCGGGACGTGGGGCTCTCCGCCACCTCGGTGGGCGCCGGGCTCACCGTCGCCGGGCTGGTCGGGCTGACCGCGAGCGTGCCGCTTGGCGCGCTGGCCGACAGGTCGGATCCGCGTACGCTCCGGGCCGTCCTCCAGGTGGGCCAGGCGGTCGCCGCGCTCGCGTACCTGCTGGTCGGCTCGTTCCCGGCGTTCCTGGCGGTGGCGGTGCCGGAGGCGCTGCTCGCGACCGGCAACCTGGCGGTACGGGCGGCGCTCGTGGCGGCGGTGGGCGGCCCGGACGGCCGGGTGCACGCCTTCGCCACGCTGCGCGCGGTGGCGAACCTGGGCATCACCGTCGGTACCGCGCTGGCCGGGATCGCGCTCGCGGTGGACACGCACCGGGCCTACCAGGTGCTCGTGGTCGGCAACGCGGCCACCTACCTGCTCTCGGCGGCACTGCTGCTGCGCCTGCCGCCGCAGCCGGCCACCGACGGCGCGCGACGCACGCCGGGCGCGCCGCGGCGCGGCGGGCGTGGCGGGCCGCTGCGGGACGGACGATTCCTCGCGGTCAGCGGCGCGTCGGCGGTGCTGAGCACGCACGTGACGGTGCTCGTGCTCGTCGTACCGCTGTGGACCGTGGACCGGGCCGGCGCGCCGCCACCCGTGGTGTCGGCGGTGCTGCTGGCAAACACGGTGCTCACCGTGCTGCTCGCGGTCCGGCTGAGCCGGGGCGCGGAGCGGGCCGCGCCGGCCGCCCGGAAGCTGCGCCGGGCCGGGCTGGTACTCGCGGCGGCGACACCCCTG
This sequence comes from Micromonospora sp. C41, assembly GCF_018070485.1. Lineage (NCBI taxonomy): Bacteria > Bacillati > Actinomycetota > Actinomycetes > Micromonosporales > Micromonosporaceae > Micromonospora > Micromonospora sp. C41. Next base: position 34,919 of record NZ_JAGPXP010000018.1, read on the forward strand.
TACGCCGTGACCGGCGTCCTGCCGGTGCTGCCGGCGGTCGTCCTGCTGCTCGTCGCGACGGCGGTGTGGACGGTGGGCGACCTGTGGCACGGCGCGGCCGGCGCGGGCCTCGCCTACGACCTGGCCCCGCCCGGCGCGATCGGGGCCTACCAGGGCGCGGACGGCCTGCTCGCCGGGCTGGCCCAGGCGCTCGGCCGGGGCCTGCTCACGCTGCTGGTGCTCGGCAGCGGTCCGGTCGGCTGGCTGGTGCTCGGCGTGGTCTTCGCCGCCGCGGGGCTGGCCGCCCCGGCGCTGACCCGCCGGGCGGTGGCGCACCGGCCGGCGCCACGGGCGCGACCCGTCGGCGTGCCCGGCTGAGCGCGGTGTAGCAGCATGGCGGGATGACCGACCAGTCCTCCCTCACCATCCGCCCCGGCGGACCCGGCGACGCGCCCACGCTGTTGCGGCTGCTCGACAGCGCCACCGCCTGGCTGGCCGAACTCGGGCGTACCGACCAGTGGGGCACCGAGCCGGCGTCGATCGACCCGCGCCGGATCGCCCAGGCCGAAGCGTGGGCGGCCGGGGACGGCCTGTACCTGGCCGAGATCGACGCGACGGTGGCGGGCGCGCTGGTGGTGGGCGCGGCCACGAACTACGTGCCGCCGGCCACCGAACCCGAGCTGTACGTGAACCTGCTGGTCACCGACCGGGCGTACGCGGGGCGCGGGGTCGGTGCGGCGCTGCTGGCGTACGCGGCGGAGCTGGCCCGTGAACGCGGCGTCGGCCTGCTGCGGGTGGACTGCTTCCGCAGCCCCGACCGGGCGCTCGTGCGGTTCTACGAGAGCTGCGGGTTCACCGCCACCGAGCCGTTCACCGTGGAGCGGCCGGGCCGCCCGACGTGGACCGGGCAGGTGCTGGAGCGCCGGGTCGGCTGAGTCAGCCGATCTCCTCGTCCACGAAGCACCAGCGCCACGACTCCCCCGGCTGGACCGACCGCATCACCGGATGCCCGGCCGACTCGAAGTGCTTCGTGGCGTGCTGGTACGGCGACGAGTCGCAGCAGCCCACGTGCCCGCAGGTCAGGCAGGCGCGCAGGTGCACCCAGTCGGGGTTGCCGATCGCCACGCAGTCCGGGCACTCGGTGGTGGTGGCGGGCTCGGCCGTGCCCGCCTCGGCCAGGTGCCGGCAGCTCATTCGACGACCTCCTGTCGCAGCAGTGACTCCTCCAGATCCAGGTCACGGTAGGCGCGGGTGAGCACCTCCTCCGGGATCTGGCCGGAGTCGCGGGCGGCCCGGAACACCTCCCGCTCGGCGTCGATCATCTCCTGTCGCAGGCGCGCGTACGCCTGGGAGGGGGTTTCCCGTTCGGTGCCGCCGAGCCGTTCCCAGGCCAGGTTGGCCCGGGTGGTGGTCAGCCCACGCAGGCGCTCCACCACCGCTTCCGGCGCGCCCCCGGCCAGTTCGTCGAGGCGTTCCCGGGCCGCCCGGCTGGCCCGCTGCTGCACCCCGGCGGCGGACAGCGCGTCCTGCACCGGGTCGTCCGGCGGCAGCCGCAGCCGCCGGGCCAGCCACGGCAGCGTCGCGCCCTGCCCGACCAGCGTCGCCACGATCACCGCGAACGCCAGCCAGATCAGCAGCGCGCGCGGGTACGGCGTGTCGCCGGCGAGGGTGAGCGGCAGACCCAGCGCGGCGGCCAGCGTCACCACGCCCCGCATGCCGGCCCAGCCGATGACGACCGGGTACTGCACCGGCGGCGCCGGGTCACGGTGACGGATCCGGGGCACGAGCCGGGCCAGGTAGGTCGCCGGGAAGACCCAGACGAACCGGGCCAGGAAGACGGCGGCCAGCACCGCGGCGGTGATCGCGGCGAGCGAGCCGAGCGGCTCCTCCAGGTCGCGTACCACCTCCGGCAGCTGCAGGCCCACCAGCAGGAACACCAGTCCTTCGAGGAGGAACCGGATCAGCCGCCAGAACGCCGTCACCTGCAGGCGGGAGGCGGCCGACATGAGCGTGGGCAGCTTGTGCCCGATGCCGAGGCCGGTCACCACCACCGCGACCACCCCGGAGGCGTGGATCTCCTCGGCGGCGAACACCACGGCGAACGGCACGATCAGCGACAGCGCGTTGTCCAGCACCGGGTCGGTGGCGCGTTTGTGCAGGAAGCCGAAGACCACCACGCCGAGCAGGCCGACCAGGACGCCGCCGCCGGCCGCGACCACCACCTCCCGGGCCACGTCGCCGAACCCGACGCCGCCGGTGGTGGCGGTCGCCGCGACGATCGCGACCCGCAGCAGCACCAGCGCGGTGGCGTCGTTGACCAGGCTCTCGCCCTCCAGGATGGTGACGATCCGCCGGGGCAGGCCGACCCGGCGGGCCACCGCGGTGGCGGCGACCGCGTCCGGCGGCGCCACCACCGCGCCCAGCGCCAGGCAGATCGCGTACGGCAGGTGGGGCAGGAACCAGTGCACGACGGTGCCCACCACGAACGCGGTGAAGATGACCAGCCCGACGGCGAGCAGCAGGATCGGCCGCAGGTTGAGCCGGAACGCCGGCACCGACGTCTCCACCGCCGCCACGTACAGCAGCGGCGGCAGGATGCCCACCAGCACCAGGTCCGGGTCCAGCCGCACGTGCGGGAAGAACGGCAGGAAGGACAGCGCGAGACCGAGCACCACGAGCAGGATCGGCGCGAGCAGGCCGAGCTTGCGGGCCAGCGCCGCGCCGAACGTGGCGATGGCCAGGAAGACCACTACCTCGAACAGAGCATCCACGAGCGTCGAGCCTATGCGCCGCGGCGTCGATGTGTGATCAGGCGGCGGAGCGCAGCTTCGGCAGCACCTCCGCGCCGAACGTGTCGATGAACGCGCGCTGCTCCTGCCCGACGTGGTGCAGCGCGATCTGGTCGAAGCCCAGCGCCACGTACTCCTCCAGCCAGCCGATGTGCCGGCCCAGGTCGGCGGAGACGTTCACGGTCTCGGCGACCGTCGACATCGGCACGTCGGCGCTCGCCACGTCGAAGTGCTCGGGGGTCTCCAGGTCCCAGCAGACCGGCGGGGCGAACACGTTGCTGCGCCACTGGTCGTACGCGATCGCCTCGGCCTCGGCCTGCTCGGGCGCCCAGCTCACGTGCACCTGCAGGTGCAGCGGGCCGCGTCCGCCCGCGCCCCGGTAGGCGTCGATCATCCGGCGCAGGTGCTCGACCGGCGCGTTGACGGTGATCAGCCCGTCCGCCCACTCGGCGCACCAGCGTGCGGTGGCGACGCTGACCGCGGCGCCGACCAGCGCGGGCGGCTCCTCCGGCCGGGTCCACAGCTTCGCCCGGTCCACTGTGACGAGGCCGTCGTGGCTGACCTCCTCGCCGGCCAGCAGCGCCCGGATCACGTCGACGCACTCGCGCAGCCGCGCGGAGCGGACGTCCTTGCGCGGCCAGACCTCGCCGGTGATGTGCTCGTTCGCCGCCTCGCCGGTGCCCAGCGCGGCCCAGAACCGGCCCGGGTACATGGCGCCGAGCGTGCCGATGGCCTGCGCGATGATCGCCGGGTGGTAGCGCTGGCCCGGCGCGTTCACCACGCCGAAGGACAGGTTCGTGGCCTGGAGCGCGGACCCGAGCCAGGACCAGGCGAACCCGGACTGGCCCTGCCGCTCGCTCCACGGCGAGAAGTGGTCGGAGCACATGGCCGCGTCGAAGCCGGCGCGCTCGGCGTGGATCACCGCCTCCAGCAGCCGGGCCGGGTGGATCTGCTCGTGGGATGCGTGGAAGCCGAACGCCGTCATGGTGGGCACTCCTACCCGTGACGGCGTCCGGCCAATCGCGTCTACTCGGAGTGCGCGCCGGCGCCCGCGCCGGCCTGGCCCTCGCCGATCCACACGGTCTTGGTGTTGCAGAACTCGCGCATGCCGGCGGCGGACAGCTCGCGGCCGTACCCGGAGTTCTTCACGCCGCCGAACGGCAGCTCCGGATAGGACGTGGTCATCCCGTTGATGAACACGTTGCCGGCGTCCAGGTCGACGGCGAAGCGCTCCTGCTCGGCCGGGTCGTTGGTCCAGGCGTTGGAGCCGAGGCCGAAGCTGGTGCCGTTGGCCACTTCGATCGCCTCGTCGTACGAGCCGACCCGGTAGAGCCCGGCGACCGGCCCGAACACCTCCTCGGACCACATCCGCATCTCCGGGCGCAGGTCGGTGACCACAGTCGGCGGGTAGTACCAGCCGTCCCCGGCCGGCTTCTCACCGCCGCAGAGCACCGTCGCGCCCTGGTCCACCGCGTCGGTGACCTGGGCGTGCACCTCGTCGCGGCCACGCTCGCTGGCCAGCGGGCCGACGTCGGTGCCGTCGTCCATCGGGTCGCCGACGCGCAGCGCCGCCATCCGGGCGGCGAACTTCTCGGCGAACGCGTCGAACACGTCGGTGTGCACGATGAACCGCTTCGCTGCGATGCAGGACTGACCGTTGTTCTGGCAGCGGGCGGTGGTGGCCACCTCGGCGGCGGTGTCCAGGTCGGCCGAGGGCATCACCACGAACGGGTCGCTGCCGCCCAGCTCCAGCACCGTCTTCTTGATCTCCCGGCCGGCGATCTGGGCGATGGACCGGCCGGCCGGCTCGCTGCCGGTGAGCGTGGCGGCGCGGACGCGGGGGTCGCTGAGGATCCGGTCGACCGCGTCGGAGCCGACCAGCAGCGTGGTGAACGCGCCCTCGGGGAACCCGGCCCGCCGGAACAGGTCCTCCAGGTAGAGCGCGGTCTGCGGCACGTTCGAGGCGTGCTTGAGCAGGCCGGTGTTGCCCGCCATCAGGGCCGGGGCGGCGAAGCGCATGACCTGCCACAGCGGGAAGTTCCACGGCATCACCGCGAGCACCGGGCCGATCGGCTGGTAGCGCACGTACGCCCGCTTCGCCTTGACCGCGGCGGCGTCGGCGGGCTCGTCGGCGAGCATCGCCGGCGCGTTGTCGGCGTAGAAGCGGCAGGCGGTGGCGCACTTGGTGACCTCCGCCTTGGCGGCGGCGTACGTCTTGCCCATCTCGGTGGTCATCAGCCGGGCCGTCTCGTCGCGCTCGGCGTCGAGCCGGTCGGCGGCGGCGGTGAGCCACCGGGCCCGCTGCGCGATGGTGGTCTCACGCAACTGCCGGAAGGCCAGGTCGGCCCGCTCGATCGCGGCGTCGATCTGCTCGTCCGACATCGCGTCGTACGTCTTGAGCACCTGTCCGGTGGCGGGATTGGTGGTGGCGATGGGCATGTCGTCCTCCTGTCACTCGAACAGCGAGTGCCGCACGCCCGGCTCCTCCCGGCGGCGCGCGGCGCGGCGGCGCTGGATCACGACCAGGTCGACCACCGCCACCACGGCGAGCAGCGCGCAGACCACGCCCAGCCAGGCGATGCCGGCGGCGAACGCGAGCACCGCGAAGACGGTCATCACGACCAGACCGAACGTCGCCAGCACGAGCCGCAGGTTCAGGGCGCTGTTCGCGTGGCCGACCGTGCCGCGGGCGCGCCGGGGTTGTGATCGGGTCATTCCTGGGGCCTACCCCGGCACGGGCGGGGATAACCGGCCGGGGCGGGAACGCCGGTGATCCGGGACACCCGGCGGGCGGTCGCCGGATGCGCGCTGCGGGCGGGTGCGTTACTTCGGGGTGCCGGTTTCCGGCGGAGATCCCGCGGGCCGGTGGAGAGGATGGCATGACCACGACGCAGGCCGTACCCGTGACCGTCGCCGTGTCCCGGCGCGCCGACCCCGCGCGTACCGACGAGGTGGTGGCGTGGATGCGGGCCGGTACGGCGCTCGCGGAGAGCTTCCCGGGCTTCCTCGGCGCCGGTTTCGTCCGCAGCGCCCCCGGTTCCGGCGAGTGGCACGTGATGTACCGCTTCGCCGACGCGGACACGCTGCGCGGGTGGGAGGACTCGCCGCAGCGGCGCTGGTGGCTCAGCTCGGCGCAGGGCATCGTCGAGCACACCCGGGTCGAGCGGCGCACCGGCATCGAGGGCTGGTTCGACCCGCCGGTGGACCACGTGGTCGAGACGTTCGGCGAGCCGGAGCCGGCCGCGCCGCCGCGCTGGAAGCAGGCGGTCACGATCTGGCTGGCGTTCTTCCCGCTGAGCCTGGCCGCCACGCTGCTGACCGCCCGGTTCCTCGCCGACGTGCCGCTGGCCGGGCGGACGCTGCTGATGACGCTCGTGCTCACCCCGCTGATGACCTACCTGGTGCTGCCCCGGATCACCCGCCTGCTGCACCGGTGGCTGCACGGCCGGCCTGCGCCGACACGACAGATGTGAACGACAGTGGTCTATGCCTGATAGCCGACAGAACCACTTCCGGGACCCCGCCGGGGCATAGGGTCGACGCGCCCGTTGCCGCCGCCCGACGGGGGAACCCATGCCTCGACGCTGGATCGCCGCGCTGGCCTGCCTGGCGGCGCTCGTCGCGCTCGCCTGTGACGGCTCCGGCGAGGCGTCGCCCCGGCCCTCCGGCACGCCCCGCCCCGGCGAGCCCCGGGTGCTGGTCGCGCTCGGCGACTCGGTCACCACCGGCTACGGCTCCTGCCTGGTGCTGGTGAGCTGCGAACGCAACTCCTGGTCGACCGGGGACGGCCTGCGGGTGGAGAGCATCTACCGGCGGCTGCGCGCCGACGCGCCGGGCCTGCGGGCGTACAACCGGGCCGTGCCCGGGGCCCGCGCGTCCGCGCTGACCGGCCAGGCCCGGTCCGCGGTACGCGACAAGGCCGACCTGGTCACCGTGCTGATCGGCGCGAACGACGCCTGCCGGGGCGACGTCGACGACATGACGCCCGTCGCCACGTTCCGCGACCAGGTCGACGCGGCGCTGGGCGTGTTGCGCGAGGGCCGGCCGAAGGCCCGGGTGCTGATGGTCAGCATCCCGGACCTGCACCGGCTCTGGCAGATCGGGCACACCGAGCCCCGCGCCGTGCGGGCCTGGTCGCGTGGCGTCTGCCCGGCGCTGCTCGCAGACGCCACGTCGACCGCGCCCGCCGCGGTGGCCCGCCGGGCCCGCGTCCGGGACCGGATCGAGGCGTACGACGGTCAGCTCCGTGCCGCCTGCCGGGCGTACGGGTCACGCTGCCGCTGGGACGGCGGCGCGGTGCACCGTCACCGCTTCACGCTGGACCAGGTGAACGCGCTGGACTGGTTCCACCCGAACGCGGCCGGGCAGGGCCGGCTGGCCGAGGTGGCCTGGAACGCGTCCGGCTGGGCGGGCTGACCGGCGCGGGCCGCCCGGACGGACGGGCCCGGGGCCGAGGAGGGTCAGGGCTGACGCGGGCCGGGAAGCGGCCGGGGACCACCGGCCCGGTAGAGGGCGCGCGTACGGTCGGCCAGTTCCTTCGTGGCCGACGAGTTGGCCCAGGTGCCGAGCACGATCGCGGCGCCCGGCACGACCTTGGCGAACATCCGCTTGGCGGCGCGTACCCCGGCCATCCGGGCCAGCCGGACACCGAGCTGGAGCATCACCCGGCCCAGCGCCCGATCGGCGGCGGAGCCGAACAACGCGCCGGCCCGCTCCCGGCCGGCGGCCACCCCGAGCGCCAGGCGGGCGGTCTGGGCGGCCTTGTGCACCCGCTGGAGCACCAGTAGATCGGTGGCCCGGTCGACGTGCGTCGGGACGGCGCCGGACGCGGCCGCCACGTGCAGCACCAGCCGGGCCTGGGTCCAGGCCAGCACGCCCACGTCGATCACCGCGCCGGGCAGCCCGGCGGCGCCGGAGACCGCGCCGGAGAGCCGGGCGTGGTTGACGAACTTGCGGACCGCCTGGTCCGCCAGCTGTTCGGGCGGCGCGTCCGGCCGCAGGGCACGTTCCCGGGCCGCCCACTGCGCGGCCTCCGGCCCGAGCCGGCGAACCGCCTCCAGGGCCAGGTGCTCCGGGGCGTACTGCGGGTCCTCCCGCATCCGGTCCCAGAGCTTGGCCGGTGGCGCCTCGGGCGCGTCCACCGGCGGGGCGGGGGCGGCGGGGACGGCGTCGGGCTCCCCGACGGGGGCGGGGTCGGTCACGAAGGGCTCCGGGGGCTCGTGCGGCGGGGGTGACGCGGGTCAGCGCCGGCGCGACTGCAGCCGGGTCGCGATCTGCCGCAGCCGGGCCTGGTTCTCCGGCTTGGACATCTCACGCCGGCCGCGGTCGACCAACTGCTGGCCCCGCGGCGACCGCAGGAAGGCGGTGATCCGTTGCATCAGCGACATGGTGTCCTCCGTCCCGCGGTCCCCTTCATGTGTACCTGGGACCGGCAAGCCCCGTGATACCCGAATCGACCCTTCGGCAACCACTCGTCCGGCTCAGCCCAGGATCTCGGCCACCACCTCGCCGGCCCGCCACTCGTGCTGGGCGTACGCGTCCGGGAACGCGGAGATCTGCACCGCCTGGGCGGCCACCGACAGCGGCAGGTCCTGCCAGCCGGGGATCTCCTCCAACGCGGACAGGAAGGCCTTCGTCGCGTACTCCGGGTCCATGAGCTGCTCGACGGTGCCCCAGCCGCTGCTCGGCCGCTGCTGGAACAGCCCGACCGAGTCGTGGTCCCAGCCGATGGCCTGGTGCGGGTAGTTCTGCGACTCGGGCAGCACGCCGCTGGCGTAGTTGAGCAGCGTGCTCTCCTGCATCGCGGTCGCCACCGCGATGACCAGGGCCCGGCGCGGCACGCCCATCTCCTTGCCGGCCTGCACGATCTTCTTGGCGTTGTTCATCTGGGTCCGGTCCAGGCCGGCGACCGGGACGATCTGCCGGACCGTCTTCGTGGGCTTCGGCTTGGGCTTGGCGGTCGCCTTCGGGCTCGCCGTCGCGGACGGGGCGGCGGTGGTCGGCGCGGTGGTCGGGCGGGCGCTCGCGCGGGAGGCGACGTCGGCCTCCGCGCGCTCGGCGACCTCCGCCGAGGGCGCCGGGGCGGCGGCGCGCTCCGGCGCGCCGAAGCCGGCCTGGCTGACGCCGACCAGGCCGAGGCAGCAGGCCGCGCCGGTGGCGACCGCGAGCCTGGTCCGGCCGGGCCGGGGGTTCATGGGGGCCCAGAAGCGGGTACGCCGGAAGAGTCCCTGGAGCCTCGCCGAACGGTTGGTGGAGGGGGTATCGTCCGAACGGTCAGCCGGGCGGCCGGGGCCGAACGGGTCGTCGAGGGTGCCGTCGCTACGCATCCGACGAGGCTAGGCAGGGCAAACCGGGATCACCCAGGCCTGTCGAGTGGCCCTCGCCACACTTCGGCCGACCCGGGCCGGACACTCGCGGCCTGCCGCGCCCAGCCGACGACAGACCTCGGGAACCCGGCGAATCACCCGCCGGCCACGCGCCGAAACTCTCCCGGCACGAACCTCGTAGATGTCCCGCTCCCGCCCGATGATCGACTAACTCGTCCGTTCGGACGATCCGGATGTCGGCCGCCGGACCGGGGCGTAGCCGAATCGTGATCACCATCCGGGCATCAGAGGTGTCCGTAACGGAATGGACCACACCCCCCGGTACGTTTGCCGAACCGGGGAGACCGCACGTTCGGCGCTCCCCCGTACGCGTCGACAGGGAGGACCCCACCGGTGCTCGATCCACACGAGCTCTACGAACTCACCGACGAGCTGCCCGAGCTCGGCCAGCCGGTGCTGATCCAGGCGCTCACCGGCTTCGTCGACGCCGGCAACGCCACCCGGCTCGCCCGGGAACAGCTGCTCACCTCGCTCGACGCCCGGACGATCGCCCGCTTCGACGTCGACCAGATCTTCGACTACCGTTCGCGCCGCCCGGTGATGACGTTCGTCGAGGACCACTGGGCCGACTACGACGCCCCGGCGCTGGAGCTGCACCTCCTGCGCGACGACGACGAGACCCCGTTCCTGCTGCTCACCGGCCCCGAGCCGGACCTGCAGTGGGAGCGTTTCGTGGCCGCCGTCGCCGGCCTCTGCGCCCGCCTCGACGTCCGGCTCACCGTCGGGCTCAACTCGATCCCGATGGCGGTGCCGCACACCCGGCCCAGCGGCGTCACCGCGCACGCCACGCGCAAGGACCTGATCGCCGGCCACGAGCCGTGGCTGCAGAAGGTGCAGGTGCCGGCCAGCGTCGGTCACCTGCTGGAGTACCGCCTCGGCGAGCAGGGCCGCGACGCCCTCGGGTTCGCCGCACACGTGCCGCACTACGTGGCCCAGGCCGAGTACCCGGCCGCCGCCGAGGCGCTGCTGTCCGCCGTGTCCCGCAGCACCGGCCTGCTGCTGCCGGTCGAGGACCTGCGCACCGCCGCCGAGGCGGTCCGGGTGGAGATCGACCGCCAGGTCACCCAGACCGAGGAGGCGGCCACGCTGGTGCAGGCGCTGGAGGAGCAGTACGACGCGTTCGCCCGCGGCCGGGGCGAGAAGAGCCTGCTCGCCGGCGAGACCGGTCCGCTGCCCACCGCCGACGAGCTCGGCGCCGAGCTGGAGCGCTTCCTGGCCGAGCAGACCCGCCCCGGCGACACCCCGGAGCGCTGAGGCGGCGGGACGGGCGGCGATGCGGCAGGCTGGGGCCATGCGCCTGGCGACCTGGAACGTCAACTCGGTGAAGGCCCGCCTGCCCCGGCTGCTCGACTGGCTGGCCACCACGAAACCCGACGTCGTGTGCCTGCAGGAGACCAAGTGCCCGGACGGGGCGTTCCCGGTCGCCGAGGTGGGCGAGCTGGGCTACGAGGTGGCCAGCCACAGCGACGGCCGGTGGAACGGCGTCGCCGTCCTGTCCCGGGTCGGGCTCGCCGACGTGGCGGTCGGCTTCCCGGGCGAGCCCGGCTTCCCCGAACCCGAGGCCCGCGCCATCTCGGCCACCTGCGACGGGCTGCGGGTCTGGTCGGTGTACGTGCCGAACGGCCGCACGCCGGACGACCCGCACTACGCGTACAAGCTGGCCTGGTTCGCGGCGCTGCGCGACGCCCTGGAACCGGAGGTCGCCGGGCCCCTGCCGGTGGCCGTCTGCGGCGACTTCAACGTCGCGCCCACCGACGCCGACGTCTGGGACCCCGCGCTGTTCGCCACCTCCACCCACGTCACCCCGGCCGAACGGGCCGCCCTGGCCGCGCTGCGTGACCTCGGGCTGGAGGACGTGGTGCCGACGCCGATGAAGGGGCCGCACCCGTTCACGTACTGGGACTACCGGGCCGGGATGTTCCACCAGAACAAGGGCATGCGGATCGACCTGGTGTACGCGAGCGCGCCGTTCGCCCGCGCGGTCCGCTCCGCGTACGTGGATCGGGAGGCCCGCAAGGGCAAGGGTCCCTCGGACCACGCCCCGGTGGTGGTCGACGCCGACCTGACGCCGGCCGTCGAGACGTTCTGAGTCCGAGGCTCGTTAGGGTGGACGTATGGCAGTCGTGAAGATCAACGCGATCGACGTCCCGCCCGGCGCCGGCGAGGAGCTGGAGAAGCGGTTCGCGGCCCGGGCCGGCGCGGTGGAGAACTCCCCCGGCTTCCTCGGCTTCGAGCTGCTGCGCCCGGTCGCCGGGGAGAGCCGCTACTTCGTGTACACCCGCTGGGAGAGCGAGGAGGCGTACCAGGCGTGGGCGCAGGGCCCGTCCCGGGCCGCGCACGCCGAGGGCGGCGAGCCGCGCAAGCCGGTCGCCACCGGCGCGAACCTGCTGGAGTTCGAGGTCGTCCAGCAGGTCCCCGCCAAGCCCTGACCCCTCCCCATCCCCATCCCCATCCCCCTTCTCCGTCGATCATGAAGTTAGCGGCGCTCGACGTCCGTTTTGTCACCGCCAACCTCATGATCGACCGGGGCGGTGGCCCGTCAGGATGCCAGGGACGCGAAGACGATCACGTTGTCCTGGTACCCGGTGCGGCCGCCGACCCACTCGCCGCCGCAGGTGATCAGGCGCAGCTCGGCCGGACCTGAGTCGCCGTAGACCCGCGCGGCGGGCAGGTTCGACTTGTCGAAGTACTCGACGCTGTCCACCTTGAACGTCACCACGCTGCGGTCCGCGCGGGTCACCTGGATCCGGGCGCCCGGTTTGAGCGAGCGCAGCCGGTAGAACACGGCCGGGCCGCTCTTGGTGTCGACGTGGCCCACGATGATCGCCCGACCCGGGTCGCCGGGCACCGCTCCCCTGTCGTACCAGCCGGTCTGGTCGTGCTCGGTCAGCGGCGGCACGTCCACCGAGCCGTCCTTCGCCTGCCCCACCGGGGTGACCGGCGCGTTGACCTTGATGGCCGGCACCGCCAGGCGTACCGGCCGGCTCGCCGGCTTCCGGGCCGGAGCGGCAGCGCTCGCCGGGGCCGCCGCCGCGCCCGAACCGCCCGATCCGCTCGACTCGGTCGACGCGTCGGCGAAGTCGAACGGCCCGGCTGTGCGCCCCAGCCCGGCCCCGGTGGCGAACACACCGACCAGCACCAGAACCACTGCCAGCGGCTTCGACCAGGAGCCCCGGCCCCGGCCCCGCCCGCCCGGCGATGCCGGTGGCGGCTCGACAGGCGGCGGCCCGGCGGGGCGTGGGCGCAGGGCCGGCGGATCGGCCGACGGCGGATACCACGGTCGCGACGCGGCGGGCGGCGGCATCCACGGCCGCGCCCCGGAGACCGGCACGGCAGACGACCCGGTCCCGGCGGACGGACCTGTTTCGGCGGCAGACCCACTCCCCGAGCGCGGGCCGGTCCGGGGCGCGGCGGCCGGATCAGCCCTGGAGAACCGGGCGGCGTCGGCGGGCGGCCCGGCCCGGGACGGCCGGGCCGAGCCCGTGGGCGGCGCGGCGGGCGGGGGCAGAGCCACGAACGGCCAGCCGGAGCGCCGGGAACCGGCGGGCGGCGGGACGAAGTGCTCGGCCATGGCGGGCCTCAGCGTCCGGCGGCGCCACGGGCGTGGCGGCGGGACGCGGCCACACCGAGCCCGGCGCCGACCATGGTCACTGCCAGTCCGACCGGCACCAGCAGGCCGCCGAGGCCGGGACCGGCGGTGCCGCCGAAGCCGGTCGCCGGGCCGCGGCTGGGCAGGTGACTGGGCGGGTGGGTCGGCTGCCGGGTGGGCTGCCCCTGCTTGACCACCTGGAGCATGGTGGAGGCGGTCTCCCCGCCCGGGCACTCCAGCTTGACCCGGTAGTTGCCGGGCCGGGTGCGCTCGTGGACCATCGGCGTGGCGGTGAGCAGGCCGCGCTGCGGCTGCACCTGGATCTTGCCGAACGCGTCCGAGGTGACGATCGCCGGCACGGTGTTGTTCCGGCAGCTCGCCCGGATGCCGACCAGGTAGCCGGGCGACACGGTGCCCGGGGTGACCTCCACGAAGATCACGTCGGCCGGGGGCTGTTCCGGCACCGGCTCGGCGGCGCGCGGCGCGGCCTGGGCGGGCAGCGCGCCGACCAGCGGGGCGGCGCACGCGGCGACCGCGACCAGCAGCGCCTCACGTACCCTGAACGACCCCATGACCCCTCCCGGCGTACGGGATGAATCCTCTCACCCCCGGCCGCACATCACATCCGATCCGGGCTAGGCTCGGCTCGTTGTGACCCTCACCGACCTTCCCGCCGCCCGCATCCGCACCTTCCATCCGCGTCGCGGGCGGATGAGCGACCGGCAGCGCGACGCGCTGGACCGGCTCTGGCCCGCGTACGGCCTCAGGATCGCCGCCCTCGACGGGCCGTGCGATCCGGCGGCGCTGTTCGGACGGCGGGCGCCGCTGGTGCTGGAGATCGGCTCCGGCATGGGCGACGCCACCGCCGCCATGGCGGCGGCCGACCGGGACCGACACTATCTGGCGGTCGAGGTCCATACGCCGGGAATCGCCAACCTGCTCGACCTGGTGGAACGCCACGGTCTGGACAACGTACGGGTGGCCGAGGGCGACGCGCTGGACCTGGTCCGGGCCATGCCGGAGGGCTGCCTGGACGCGGTGCACGTCTTCTTCCCGGACCCGTGGCCGAAGACGCGCCACCACAAGCGGCGGATCATCGCGCCGGCGCACGTGGCGCTGCTGCGGTCCCGGCTGGCCCCGGGCGGCACGTTGCACTGCGCGACGGACTGGGCGCAGTACGCCGAGTCGATGCGCGAGACGCTCACCGCCGACCCGGAGCTGGTCGACGTACACGGCGGCTACGCGCCGCGTCCGGCGCACCGGCCGGTGACGAAGTTCGAGCGCCGCGCGCTGACCGCGGGCCGGGAGGTCTTCGACCTGATCCACCGGCGGCGCTGAACCCGTTGCGCTGAACCCGGTTGGCGCGGCGCGGTGTGATCCAGGCACGATGGGAGCCGCCATGACTCTCACCGCCGCGCTGCCGAAGACCGCCGATCCCGACACCCTCTACGACGCGTTCGCCTCCTGGGCGTCCGAGCGCGGCCTGAATCTCTATCCCCATCAGGAGGAGGCGGTCATCGAGATCGTCTCCGGCGCGAACGTGATCATGAATACGCCGACCGGCTCGGGCAAGAGCCTGGTGGCGATCGCGGCGCACTTCGCCGCGCTGGCCGACGATCGCACGACCTTCTACACCGCGCCGATCAAGGCGCTGGTCTCGGAGAAGTTCTTCGCGCTCTGCGAGGTCTTCGGCGCGGAGAACGTCGGCATGCTCACCGGCGACGCCAGCGTCAACGCGGACGCGCCGATCATCTGCTGCACCGCGGAGATCCTGGCCAACCTGGCGCTGCGCGAGGGCCGCCGCGCCGACGTCGGCCAGGTGGTCATGGACGAGTTCCACTTCTACGCCGAGCCGGACCGGGGCTGGGCGTGGCAGGTGCCGCTGATCGAGCTGCCGCAGGCCCAGTTCGTGCTGATGTCCGCCACGCTCGGCGACACCACCCGCTTCGTCGACGACCTGAGCCGGCGTACCGGGCGGCCGACCGCCGTCGTCCGCTCGGCCGAGCGGCCGGTCCCGCTCCTCTTCTCGTACGCGACCACGCCGCTGCACGAGACGCTGGAGGAGCTGCTGGAGACCAAGCAGGCCCCGGTGTACGTGGTGCACTTCACCCAGGCCGCCGCGCTGGAACGCGCCCAGGCGCTGATGAGCGTGAACGTCTGCACCCGCGCCGAGAAGGACATGATCGCCCAGGCGATCGGGAACTTCCGGTTCACCTCCGGCTTCGGCAAGACGCTGTCCCGGCTGGTCCGGCACGGCATCGGCGTGCACCACGCCGGCATGCTCCCGAAGTACCGCCGCCTGGTCGAGACGCTCGCCCAGGCCGGCCTGCTCAAGGTCATCTGCGGTACGGACACGCTCGGCGTCGGCATCAACGTGCCGATCCGCACCGTGCTGTTCACCGGCCTCTCGAAGTACGACGGGGTGCGGACGCGCCTGCTGAAGGCCCGCGAGTTCCACCAGATCGCCGGCCGGGCCGGGCGGGCCGGATTCGACACGCTGGGCCGGGTCGTGGTGCAGGCCCCCGAGCACGTGATCGAGAACGAGAAGGCCCTCGCGAAGGCCGGTGACGACCCGAAGAAGCGCCGCAAGGTGGTGAAGAAGAAGCCGCCGGAGGGCTCGATCGGCTGGGGTGAGCCGACGTTCCAGCGCCTGGTCGAGGCCGAGCCGGAGCCGCTCACGTCCAGCTTCCAGGTCAGCCACTCGATGCTGCTCAACGTGATCGGCCGCCCCGGCGACGCGTTCGCCTCGATGCGGCACCTGCTCACCGACAACCACGAGGACCCGGCCGCGCAGCGCCGGCACATCCGCCGGGCCATCGCCATCTACCGCGCGCTGCGCGCCGGCGGCGTGGTCGAGGAGCTGCCCGAGCCGGACGAGACCGGCCGCCGGGTACGCCTCACCGTCGACCTCCAGCTCGACTTCGCGCTCAACCAGCCGCTGTCACCGCTGGCGCTGGCCACCGTGGAACTGCTCGACCGGGAGTCACCGTCGTACGCGCTCGACGTGCTCAGTGTGATCGAGTCGATCCTGGACGACCCGCGCCAGGTGCTGTCCGCGCAGCAGTTCAAGGCCCGCGGCGAGGCGGTCGCCGCGATGAAGGCCGAAGGCATCGAGTACGAGGCACGCCTCGAACTGCTCGACGAGGTGACCTGGCCCAAGCCGCTGGCGGAGCTGCTGGAGTCCGCGTACGAGATGTACCGGCAGGGCCACCCCTGGGTCGCCGACCACCAGCTCTCCCCCAAGTCGGTGGTCCGCGACATGTACGAGCGGGCCATGACGTTCCCCGAGTACGTCCAGTTCTACGGGCTGTCCCGCTCCGAGGGGCTGGTGCTGCGGTACCTCGCCGACGCGTACAAGACGCTGCGGCAGACCGTCCCCGAGGACGCGAAGACCGAGGAGCTGGTCGACCTCATCGAGTGGCTGGGCGAGCTGGTCCGCCAGGTCGACTCCAGCCTGATCGACGAGTGGGAGCGGCTGCGCAACCCGTCCGACGTGGCCGAGGTGGCCGCCTCGCTGGACGACCGGCCGCCGGCTGTCACCCGCAACGCGCGGGCGTTCCGGGTGCTGGTGCGCAACGCGATGTTCCGCCGCGTCGAGCTGGCCGCGCTGCGCCGCTGGGACCTGCTCGGCGAGCTGGACGCCGGCGACGGCTGGAACGCCGACGCCTGGGCCGACGCGCTGGAGCCGTACTTCGAGACGTACGACGCGATCGGGGTGGGGCCGGACGCGCGCGGACCGGCGCTGCTGATGATCGAACAGGGCCGCGAGAAGTGGACCGTACGGCAGATCCTGGACGACCCGGACGGCGACCACGACTGGGGCATCAGCGCCGAGATCGACCTCGCCGCCTCCGACGAGACCGGCGCGGCGGCGGTCCGGATCACCGACGTCGGCCAGCTGTAGGACTACGCGAAAAAGGGCCGCCCGGGATGTCCGGGCGGCCCTTTTCGTGCCCTGGGCGATGTCAGACCCGTCGATTAGAATGTATGTACTAATCGAGCTGTTGACCTGGGAGGATGCTCGTGACTGCGCCCACCTCCGCGACCCCTGTCACCCCCTACGCCACCCTCCTCGGATTCACCCGGTACGTCGACCGCACCGGGCCCACCAAGGCCACCTTCGTCGGCGGGCTGCGCCGCCAGCGGGCCAGCCGGCACGGCTTCAACCCGCACGGCCAGTTCGTCAAGGCGCTCAAGGCCGACGTCGCGTTCCACACCGGCGGCACCCACCTCGCGCAGGTCGCCGACCTGGTCAAGCCGCGCTGGCGCCCGCTCTACGAGGCGCTGGTGCCGGGCGCGACCCGCTGGCTGCAGTCGCTGGGCGAGCCGGCCGGCGTCGACCTGGCGCAGACCCGCGACGCCCTCGCGATGCTGGGTGACCTGCCCGTGAAGATCAACCCGCAGTTCGGCGTCCGGTACGCCGACGGCCGGGCCGAGGCGATCCGGCTGCACTTCGACGAGGCGCCGCCGAGCGAGGAGGCGACCCTGGCCACGCTGCACCTGATGGCCCGGCACATGGACGCGGTGCTGCCGCACGCCGAGCCGGTCCTGGTCGACGTGCGGCGCGGCGAGGCGCACCGGATGCCCGCCGACGTCAAGCCCGAGCAGATCGAGCAGTGGCTGGCCGGTGAGGCGGCCGCGTTCCGGGCCATCTGGTCCACCGCCGCCTGACCGACCGATCCGATCCGGCTCACCGCCGCCCCACCGAACGGCCGTCCCGCACCCGGGACGGCCGTTCGGCGTGCTGTGCCCGGGGCGACCGACCGGGCCGGAGCAGCCGCTGCGGCGGGGCGACACCGTCCCTCGTATGCGCTTTCCCCTCCGTGCTCAGGTTAGTGGCATATGTGAGTAGTAGTCGGGAACAACCCGCCTGACTCCGCCTCGCCCCCGCCGGTCGTCGTCTCGTCCCGCCGCCCGTCGTCCGTCGAGGAGCACCAGTGGTAACAAACGACTCGCCTGTCGTACCCCCACTGCGGACCGCCCCCGCCCCGCGCCCGGTACGCGGACGCCTCATCCTGCTCGGGCCCGCGTTCGTAGCGGCGGTCGCCTACGTCGACCCCGGCAACTTCGCCACCAACTCCACGGCCGGGGCCCGGTACGGCTATCTGCTGGTCTGGGTGGTGGTGGCGGCGAACCTGGCCGCCATGCTGGTGCAGACGCTCACCGCCAAGCTCGGCCTGGCCACCGGGCGCAGCCTGCCCGAACTGTGCCGGGAGCACCTGCCCCGGCCGCTGAACCGGGTCATGTGGGCGCAGGCCGAACTGGTCGCCATGGCCACCGACCTGGCCGAGGTGATCGGCGGGGCGGTCGCGCTGTACCTGCTGTTCGGCGTCCCGCTGCTGTCCGGCGGCCTGATCGTCGGCGCCGCCTCGTTCTCCATCCTGGCGCTGCGCGCCAGGGGTTTCCGGACGTTCGAGATCGCCATCGCGGTGCTGCTCGGGGTGATCGTGCTGGCGTTCGCGGTCAACCTGGTCACCGCGCAGCCGGACGTGTCCGACGCCGCGGCCGGCCTGCTGCCCCGGATGCAGGGCACCGACAGCATGCTGCTCGCCGCCGGCATCCTGGGCGCGACGGTGATGCCGCACGTCATCTACGTGCACTCGGCGCTGACGCCGAACCGCCTGCCCGCCGAGGGCGAGGCGCAGCGGCGGGTGATCGCCAAGGGCCTGCGGGTCGACGTGCTGATCGCGCTCGGCGTCGCCGGGGCGGTCAACCTGGCCATGCTGCTGGTGGCGGCGAGCAGCTTCCACGGCACGTCGATCCCGGGCACCGACACCCTGGAAGGCGTGCACGCCGGGCTCGCCACCACGCTCGGTACGGCCGCGGCGGTCGGCTTCGCGGTCGCGCTGCTCCTGTCCGGCCTCGCCTCCACGAGCGTCGGCACGTACGCCGGCGAGATCATCATGCAGGGCTTCCTGCGCCGCCGGATCCCGCTGCTGATCCGCCGGATGATCACGCTGCTGCCCGCGCTGGCGGTGCTCGCGATCGGCGTCGACCCGACCCGCGCGCTGGTGCTGTCGCAGGTGGTGCTGAGCTTCGGCATCCCGTTCGCGCTGATCCCGGTGGTGATGTTCACCCGACGCCGGGACCTGATGGGCAGCCTGGTCAACCGGCGGGCCACCACCGCCGCGGCGGTGGCGATCACGGCGTTCGTGGTGGCGCTCAACGCGTTCCTGCTCTGGCAGCTGGCCGCCTGAAACACGCCAGCGCCCGTCCGGCCCCGTGCGGCTGGACGGGCGCTGGTGATCGGGACTCAGGCGGCCAGGTACTTCTCCAGGTCGTCCAGGATCTTGTTGGCGGCGCCCACGCCGATGCCGGTCATCCAGATCTCGTCGGAGACCACGTGCGCCTTGCCGGCCTTGACCGCGGACAGGCCCTTCCACAGCGTGCCGCCGGTGACCTTGGCCTGCTCGGCGGCGGCCTTCTCGCCGTACGCGGTCACGAACACCACGTCGCCGTCGGCCTCGGCGATGCGCTCCGGGCTGACCCGGTCCATCCGCTTGTCCTCCTTGCCGGCGAGCATCTGCCGCTCGGGGCGGCCCAGGCCGGTGTCGCCGACGACGATGCCGGAGAAGGAGTCCGGCCCGTACAGGCGGATCTCGGTCGGCATGAAGCGCACGATGGAGACCTTGCGGGACGCGGCGTCGCCGAGCTTCGCGCCGAAGTCCTTCGCCCGCTTCTCGTACTCGGCCAGCAGGTCCTTGGCCTGCTGCTCCTTGCCCAGCGCCGCGCCGTCGAGGAGGAAGTTCTCCTTCCAGGTGATGCCGACCTTCTCGGTGAACACGGTCGGGGCGATCTTGGACAGCTCGTCGTAGAACTTCTCCTGGCGGAACTTGCTGCCCAGGATGAGGTCCGGGTTGAGCGCGTTGATCGCCTCCAGGTCCGGCTCGGTGAGCACGCCGACCTCGGTGATGCCGGCGAGCTTGTCCGCGCCGAAGTAGGTGGGCCAGCTCTTCGCCTCACCGGCGGTGGCCGCGCCGACCGGGGTGACGCCGAGCGACAGCGCGGTGTCGATCTTGTCGGTGTCGAGCACGACCACGCGCTTCGGCTCGGCCGGCACCTTCGTGGTGCCCATGGCGTGGGTGATCTCCCGGGTCTCCCCGGTGCCGGCGCCGCCGACGGGATCGCTCTCCCCGCAGGCGGTGAGACCGACGCCGAGGGCGAGCGCGGCGGTGAGTGCGACGGCGAGACGACGCATGGTGTTCCTTTCGGTGGTGCGGGTCGGCGCGCTCAGGCGTCGCCGACGGGGGCGCCGGCCGTGGCCGGCGTGGCGGCCGGAACGGCCGAGGTCTGGGTGAGGGCCGGCACCACGAGCGGGGCGCCGCTGACCGGGCAGGGCACGACCACGCAGTCCAGCCCGAACACGTCGCGGACCAGGTCGGCGGTGAGGATCTCGCGCGGCTCGCCGGCGGCGACCACCGCGCCGTCGCGCATGGCGATCAGGTGACCGGCGTACCGGGCCGCCTGGTTGAGGTCGTGCAGCACGGCCACCACGGTCCGGCCCCGCTCGGCGCGCAGCCGGTGCAGCAGGTCCAGCACCTCCACCTGGTGGGCCAGGTCGAGGTACGTGGTGGGCTCGTCCAGTAGCAGCGCGTCGGTGTCCTGGGCCAGCGTCATGGCGATCCACACCCGCTGGCGCTGGCCGCCGGAGAGCGTGTCCACCGCCCGGTCGGCCAGCCCGGCGACATCGGCCAGCCGCATGGCTTCCTCGACCGCCCGGCCGTCCTCGGTCGACCACTGCCGCCACCAGCGCTGGTAGGGCTGCCGGCCGCGCCCGACCAGGTCGGCCACGGTGATCCCCTCGGGCACCAGCGGGCTCTGCGGAAGCACGCCGAGCCGCCGGGCCACGTCCCGGGTGGGCAGGTCCCGGATCGCCGCGCCGTCGAGCAGCACCGCGCCCCGCCGGGGCGTGAGCAGCCGGGCCATGGTGCGCAGCAGCGTCGACTTGCCGCAGGCGTTCGGGCCGACGATCACGGTGAACGTGTCGGCCGGCAGGTCGAGGTCCAGTCCGTCCAGCACGGTCCGGCCCTCGTAGCCGACGACCAGGTCGCGGGTGGACAGCAGCGCGGTCACGAGCGCCTCCCTCGGGTGCGCAGCAGCACGAAGATCAGGTACGGCCCGCCGATCGCCGCGGTCAGCACGCCGGCCGGCAGTTGGGTGGGCGCCAGCAGCCGCCGGGCGCCCAGGTCGGCGAGCACCAGCAGCAACGCGCCCAGCAGCGCGGCGCAGAGCAGCGGCGGTCGCTCGGTCCGGGCCAGCCGGCGGGCCACCTGCGGGGCGACGAGCGCCACGAAGTCCACCGCGCCCACCTGGGCGGTGACCATCGCGGCGGCCAGCACGCCGGTGCCGGCCAGGCCGATGCGCCGGGCCACCGGCCGCAAGCCGATCCCCCGCGCGGTGTCGTCGTCGAGCGTGCTGCTGCGCAGCGCCCAGCCGGCCCAGAGCAGCACCGGCAGCAGCACGGCGAGCGTGCCGGCGATCCAGGCCGCCTCGCTCCACCCCTTGCCGGCGAGCGTGCCGATGAGCCAGATCTGCGCGCGCAGCCCGTCGATCGGGTCGGCGGTGAGCATGACGACCTCGATCAGCGCCCGGAACGCGAACGCCACCGCCACGCCGGCGAGCACGAACCGCTGGGCGGCCAGGCCGTGCCGGGCGCCGAGCGCGAACACCAGTACCGCCGCGGCCAGGCCGCCGAGCAGCGCCGCCGGCGCCACCAGCACCGCCGCCGCCCCGCTGGTCAGCGCGATCGTGGCGGCCAGCCCGGCGCCCTGGGTGACGCCGATGACGTCGGGGCTGGCCAGGGGGTTGCGGGCCACGCTCTGGATCAGCGTGCCGGCCACGCCGAAGGCCGCACCGGCGACCGCCGCGAGGACGGCGCGGGGCAGTCGCAGGTCGCGCACCACGAGGTCGTACGGGGTGCCCGCGCCGGAGAGCGACCGCACCACGTCGACGGGGGCCACGTACGGCGTCCCCAGCGACAGGCTGACCACCACCGCGAGGCAGAGCAGCACGAACAGCACCAGCGCCAGAACGACAGGACGCCACCGGAACGGCACCACCACCGCCGCCCCGACCCGCAGAACCCCGCGCCCGGCCCCCAGCGGCCCACGTCGTTGATCTTGCACTTGCTGCCCCGACCGCGCCGGGATCGCCCCTTTCGCCGGGGCGGCAAGTGCAAGATCGCGGGAGTCTGTGCAGGGGACCGGGGTGGTCATGTCGTCACCGTTTTGGCTCGGTGGACCAGGTAGGCCAGCAGCGGGGCGCCGAGCAGGGCGGTGATGATGCCCGCGGGGATCTCGCCGGGCGGGGCGACCAGGCGGCCCGTCACGTCGGCCGCCAGCACCAGCGCGGGGCCGAGCAGCGCGGCGACCAGCAGCGTCCACCTGTGGTCGGCGCCCACGAGCGCCCGGGCCAGGTGCGGCACCGCCAGCCCGACGAACGCGATCGGCCCGGCTGCGGCCACCGCGGCGCCGGTGAGCAGCACGCCACCGCCGCCGGCGGCGAGCCGGACCAGGGCGACCCGGTGGCCGAGCCCCCGGGCCACGTCGTCGCCGAGGGCGAGCGCGTCCAGGCCTCGGGCGGCCAGCAGGGCCAGCAGCACGCCGGCCGCCACGAACGGGAGCACCTGACCGGCGACGCCGACGCCCCGGCCGGTCAGCCCGCCGACCACCCAGAAGCGGTACTCCTCGAACGTACGGGCGTCGATGCTGAGCAGCGCGTACACGATGGCGCCGAAACCGGCGTCGATGGCCGCGCCGACGAGCGCGAGGGTGACCGGGCTGGCGCCGTCGCGGGCGCGGTTGGCGACCGCGAACACGAGCAGCCCGGTGAGCAGCGCGCCGGCGATGCCGAACCAGACGTACCCGGCGAGCGTGCCGACCCCGAACACGGCGATGGCCAGCACCACGCCGAACGAGGCCCCGGCGCTGATGCCGAGAATGCGCGGCTCGGCCAGCGGATTGCGGGTGACCGCCTGGAACAGCACCCCGGCCAGCGCCAGCGCGAGGCCGACGACCAGCCCGAGGACGGTACGCGGCAGCCGCAGTTCCCGGACCACGGTGGTGGCGTCGCCGCCGTCCGGAGAGACGAGCGCGTGCCACACCTGGTCGACGGGGAAATGACGGCTGCCGAGCGCGAGACTGGCCAGCAGCGCCAGCAGGAGCAGGAGCGCCGCCGCCACGGTGACCGCGACGCGGCGGACGGTGCCGCGGCGGACGGGAGCCCCGGCCCGCGCGGGCCGGACGGCGACGGTGGTCACGAGGGGTTTCGCCTTCCGGTTAGGTGCGCCTTACCTTAGCTGACCTGCTAAGGCGTACCTAAGCGGGTTGCGCCTCCACCAGGGGGAGGCACGATGGTGGATGCCATGGACGGTGCGGAGCGCTACTCGATCGGTGACCTGGCCCGGCGGACCGGGCTGCCGGTGAAGACCATCCGGTTCTGGTCCGACCGTGGCGTCGTGCCGCCCACCGACCGAGGGCCGGCCGGTCAGCGCCGCTACGACGCGGCCGCGGTGGCCCGGCTCGACCTGGTACGGACGTTGCGCGAGCTGGGTGTGGACCTGCCCACTGTGCGCCGGGTGGTGACCCGGGAGGTCACCCTGGCCGAGGTCGCCTCGGCGCACGCGGACGCGCTGACCGCGCAGATCCGCCTGCTGCGGACGCGCCGCGCGGTCCTCACGGTGATCGCCCGGCGCGGGGCCACGCCGTCCGAGGCCGACCTGCTGCACCGGCTGGCGGGCCTGGCCGTGCGGGAACGACGGCGGCTGGTCGACGAGTTCCTCGACGCGGCGTTCGGCGGCCTGACCGATCCGGGGTTCGCGGGCATCCGCCGGTCGCTCACACCAGAGCTGCCGGACGATCCGGACGACTGTCAGATCGAGGCGTGGGTGGAGCTGGCCGAGCTGACCCTGGACCCGGGATTCCGGGCTGGGCTGCGCCGGCTGGCCGAGCAGCACGCGGCGGACCGGAACGGCGCCGAGGGCGTACGCCGGGACGTGGTCGCCGTGGTCCGGGATGAGGTGGCCCCGGCGCTCGCCGACGGCGTCGAGCCGGCCTCGCCCGACGCGGATCCGATCGTGGCCCGGGCGGCGGCCCGGTACGCGCGGATCTGCGGCCGGCCGGACGACGCCGACCTGCGCCGGCGGATGCTGGACCGGTTGCGGACCGCGAGCGACCCTCGCCGGGAGCGGTACCTGGAGCTGCTCTCCGTGATCAACGGCTGGCCACCGGCCGAGAGCCTGGCGCCGGTGCTGGACTGGTCGATCCGGGCACTGCGCGCCCGGCAGCACCTAGCCTGAGGACATGCGATTCGACAGGCACACGGTGGTGCTCCTGGTCCGTCCGGACGACGCGCCGGACCTGCCGCCCGACGCCCTGGAGCGGATCCAGGACGCCCACCTGGCCCACCAGGCCGGGCTGGTGGAGCAGGGCGCGGTGCTCGCGGCCGGGCCGTTCCTCGACGGCGACGACGAGCGGATCCGCGGCGTCGCGGTGCTGTCGGTGGACCCGCAGATGGCCCGCGAGCTGTACGCGAACGACCCGGCGGTCCGCGCGGGACAGCTCATCGCGCGGGTGAGCAGCTGGATGGTGCCGGAGGGGCAGGTCCGCTTCGAGCAGGTGCCGGTGCCCCGCTCGATGCTGGAGGCCGCAGCCGGCGACTGAGCGCGCGGGTCAGTCCTCGGCGGCCTGCCGGACGCCCGGCACCACAGGCGTCGGCCACAGCGGGGCGCGCGGTCCGGCCGGCACCTCGACCTGCTGGTCGGACCAGACGTACGTCTCGGGCAGCAGGTCGCTCACCGGCACCGCGCGCAGCCCGTCCGGCGGCCCGACGATCACCCGGATCGCCGGGAAGTAGTCGAGCAGCACCTGACGGCAGCGCCCGCACGGCGGGATGACGCCCCGGCCCCGGTCCCCCACCGCGACGATCGTCTCCAGCTCGCCGGCGCCCTGGGTCGCGGCGGCCCCGATCGCCACCACCTCGGCGCACGGGCCGCCGGTGAAGTGGTAGACGTTGACGCCGCTGAACACCCGGCCGTCGGTGCTGCGTACGGCGGCGGCGACGGTGTGGTTGTCGCTGCGGCAGCGCAGCTTCGCCACGGCGGTGGCGGCCTGCACGAGCGCCCGGTCGGTGTCCCGCATGATCATCCCCGCCCCTCGTCGGCCCCGTCGGCCCCCGTCGGCGGCAACTTTATCCCCGCCGGGCGGCCCGCCGGTGACGGCGCGCCCGTCGCCGGTAACCCGGGGGCGGTCCGCCGCGCGGCTGCCTATCCTTGGCGACGACATGCAGAAGCCAGCCGTACCCGCCGCCCCTGACACCGCCCGCGACCTGCACCGCCGCCTCGCCCCGCTGATGTTCCGCGACCAGCGCCGCCTCCAGCGGCGGCTCGACGGCGTGCGGCGGCTGCGTGACCCGCAGCGGCGGGACGCGGCGCTGGCCGAGATCACGGCCGAGGTGACCCGGGCGGAGGCCCGGCTGGAGTCGCGTCGCGCGGCCGTGCCGGCGATCACCTATCCGGCGCAGTTGCCGGTGAGTGAGCGCAAGGACGACATCGCCGCCGCGATCCGCGACCACCAGGTGGTGATCGTGGCGGGTGAGACCGGCTCCGGCAAGACCACCCAGCTCCCCAAGATCTGCCTGGAGCTGGGGCGCGGGATCACCGGCCTGATCGGGCACACCCAGCCCCGCCGGCTGGCGGCCCGTACGGTCGCCGACCGGATCGCCGACGAGCTCGGCACCGAGCTGGGCGACGTGGTCGGCTACAAGGTGCGCTTCACCGACCAGGTGGGCGAGAACAGCCTGGTCAAGCTGATGACCGACGGCATCCTGCTGGCCGAGTTGCAGACCGACCGGATGCTGCGGCAGTACGACACGCTGATCATCGACGAGGCACACGAGCGCAGCCTCAACATCGACTTCATCCTCGGTTACCTCAGGCAGCTCCTGCCCCGCCGGCCCGACCTCAAGGTGGTCATCACCTCGGCGACCATCGAGACCGACCGGTTCGCGAAGCACTTCGCCGACGCCGAGGGCAACCCGGCGCCGGTGGTCGAGGTGTCCGGACGCACCTATCCGGTGGAGGTCCGCTACCGGCCGCTGGTCGAGGTGACCGAGGCCGAGGAGGAGGACGAGGCCGACGAGGAGAACGTCCGGGACCAGATCCAGGCCATCGGCGACGCGGTCGAGGAGCTGGCCGCCGAGGGGCCGGGCGACATCCTGGTGTTCCTCAGCGGCGAGCGGGAGATCCGCGACACCGCCGACGCGCTGGGCAAGCTGGTCCAGAAGAAGCGGTCGCTGCTCGGCGCCGAGATCCTGCCGCTGTACGCCCGGCTGTCCACCGCCGAGCAGCACCGGGTCTTCGCCGCGCACTCCAACCGCCGGGTGGTGCTGGCCACCAACGTCGCGGAGACCTCGCTGACCGTGCCGGGCATCAAGTACGTGGTGGACCCGGGCACCGCCCGGATCTCCCGCTACTCCAGCCGGCTGAAGGTGCAGCGGCTGCCGATCGAGCCGGTCTCGCAGGCCAGCGCCAACCAGCGCAAGGGCCGCTGCGGGCGTACCTCGGACGGCATCTGCATCCGCCTCTACGACGAGCAGGACTTCGACTCCCGCCCCGAGTTCACCGACCCGGAGATCCTGCGCACCAACCTGGCCTCGGTCATCCTGCAGATGACGGCGATCGGGCTCGGCGACGTCGCCGCGTTCCCGTTCATCGACCCGCCGGACCGGCGCAACATCACCGACGGCGTGAACCTGCTGCACGAGCTGGGCGCGCTCGACCCGGCCGAGACCGACCCGGCGAAACGGCTCACCGCGCTGGGCCGGCGGCTGGCACAGCTCCCGGTCGACCCCCGGCTGGCCCGGATGGTCCTGGAGGGCGAACGCAACGGCTGCGCCACCGAGGTGGTGGTGATCGCCGCCGCGCTGTCCATCCAGGACCCGCGCGAACGCCCGGCCGACAAGCAGGCCCAGGCCGACCAGGCGCACGCCCGGTTCGCCGACAAGGAATCCGACTTCGTCGCGTACCTGAACCTGTGGCGCTACCTGCGGGAGAAGCAGCGGGAGCTGTCCTCCAGCGCGTTCCGCCGGATGTGCAAGGCCGAATACCTCAACTACCTCCGGGTACGGGAGTGGCAGGACATCGTCAGCCAGTTGCGCCAGGTGCTGCGAACCTCGGACAAGGGTGAGGGCCGGCGCGGCGCCGGCGCCGACCTGCCGGAGGAGATCGACACCCCGAAGGTGCACCAGTCGCTGCTGCCCGGCCTGCTGTCGCACCTCGGCCTCAAGGACGCGCAGAAGCACGAATACCTGGGCGCGCGGGGCGCGAAGTTCGGGATCTTCCCCGGGTCGGCGCTGTTCAAGAAGCCGCCGCGCTGGGTGATGGCCGCCGAGCTGGTGGAGACGTCCCGGCTGTGGGGGCGGGTGGCCGGGCGGGTCGAGCCCGAGTGGGTCGAGCCGCTGGCCCAGCACCTGGTCAAGCGCAGCTACAGCGAGCCGCACTGGGAGAAGAAGCAGGCCGCGGTGATGGCCTACGAGAAGGTCACGCTGTACGGCATCCCGCTCGTCACCTCGCGCAAGGTGAACTTCGGGCGGATCGACCCGGTGCTCAGCCGGGAGCTGTTCATCAGGCACGCCCTGGTGGAGGGCGACTGGCAGACCCACCACCACTTCTGGCGGGACAACCAGAAGCTGCTGACCGAGATCGAGGAGCTGGAGAACCGGGCCCGGCGCCGCGACATCCTGGTCGACGACGAGACCATCTTCGCCTTCTACGACCAGCGCATCCCCGCCGACGTGGTCTCCGGCCGGCACTTCGACTCGTGGTGGAAGAAGACCCGCCGGGAGCGGCCGGACCTGCTCACGTTCACCCGCGAGCTGCTCGTCAACGACGGCCGGGGCGGGGTGGACGAGGAGGACTTCCCGGACGAGTGGCGGGCCGACGGCGTGACGCTGCCGCTGACGTACACGTTCGACCCGACCGCGCCGACCGACGGCGTCACTGTGGACATCCCGCTGCCGCTGCTCAACCAGGTGCCGGCGGAGAGCTTCGACTGGCAGGTGCCCGGGCTGCGCGAGGAGCTGGTGATCGCGCTGATCCGGTCGCTGCCCAAGCCGGTGCGGCGCAACTTCGTGCCGGTGCCCGACTACGCGCGCGCCGCGCTGGCCGCGATCACGCCGGGCGAGGAGCCGCTGCTGGCCGCGCTGACCCGGCAGCTGCGCCGGATGACCGGCGTGACAGTGCCGCCGGACGCCTGGGACCCGGGGAAGCTGCCGCCGCACCTGCGGGTCACGTTCCGGGTGCTCGGCGAGGACGACAAACCGGTCGCCGAGGGCAAGGACCTGCCGGCGCTGCAACGCGAGCTGCGCCAGGAGGTACGGCAGGTCGTGGCCGCCGCCGCGCCGGACGTGGCCCGTTCCGGGCTGACCGAGTGGTCGATCGGCGCGCTGCCGCGCACCATCGAGCAGGTCCGCGCCGGCTTCGCGGTGACCGCGTACCCGGCGCTGGTGGACGAGGGCGCCACCGTCGGGGTGAAGGTGTTCGACTCGGCCGCCGAGCAGGAGGCCGCGCACTGGGCGGGCACCCGGCGGCTGCTGCGGCTGACGCTGCCGTCGCCGGCGAAGTTCCTCCAGGGGCGGCTGAGCAACGAGGCGAAGCTGGCGCTGTCCCGCAACCCGCACGGCAGCGTGCCGGAGCTGATCGAGGACGCGGCCGGGGCGGCGATCGACAAGCTGATCGGCGACGCGGGCGGCCCGGCCTGGGACGCCGAGGGCTTCGCCGCGCTGCGCGACAAGGTGCGGGCCGACCTGGTGGACACCGTGGTCGAGGTGATGGACCGGGTCCGCCGGGTGCTGGCCGCCGCGTACACGGTGGAGCAGCGGCTCGGCGCGACCCGCAACTTGGCGGTGGTGGCCGCGCTGGCCGACATCCGTGCCCAGCTCACCGGCCTGGTGCACAAGGGCTTCATCACCGAGACCGGCTACGCGCGCCTGCCCGACCTGCTGCGCTACCTGACCGCGATCGAGCGGCGGCTGGACCGGCTGCCCGGCAACCCGCAGCGCGACAAACAGCAGCAGGACCGGATCGCGGTGGTGCAGAAGGAGTACCAGGACATGCTCGCCGCGCTGCCCCCGCCGCGGCGCGCGACCCCGGCGGCCCGCCAGATCCGCTGGATGATCGAGGAGCTGCGGGTGAACGTGTTCGCCCAGGCCCTCGGCACCCCCTACCCGGTCTCCGAGCAGCGCATCTACCGGGCCATGGACGACGCCGAGGGCCGCTGATCCGCCGCGCCGGCCGACGCCGGCGCGGCGGTCCGGTCAGCGGCGGATCACCGCGCCGAAGCCGAGCCAGCGACCGGCGTACGGCCCCTCCACGAGGCGGACGTGCTCGCGGCCGTTGAGCACCGAGCGGCCGTCGATGGCCACCGCGTCACCGACCCGGTAGGTGGTGGGCACCGACTTCATCAGCCCGGCGGCGTCGATCGAGTACGCCGGTGGCGCGTCGACGGCTATCGTGCCGGGCCGGTGCAGCTTGTAGCCGAACCCGGCGCAGATGCCGACCTGGTACCGGTAGGGCGAGTACTCCTGCACGTAGTAGCCGGCCAGGGTGCCGGCGGTGATCGCGTACCAGATCCCGGTCTGCCGCATGATCTTCACGCGGTCGCCGGAGGGCGCGGCGCTGGCGCGGGCCAGCGTCATCTTCGTCCGCGCGGTCACCGTGCCGGCGCTGTTGAACTTGTACGCGGTGTGCGTGCCGGAGGAGAACCGGATGTTGCCCTTCACGCCGTAGGGCGGGTAGTCGGTGTACCAGAGGTCGGCGAGCTGGGCCAGGTACGTGTCACCGGTGATGGCGTACTGCTGGACGAACTGGAACATGTGGGTGGAGTGGTACTGGCCGGCGTCGATGCCGTGGGTCAGGCAGTAGCGGCTGCGCCAGTGCCGCACCCGGGTCTTCTCCCACACGTCCCGGTAGGTGGTGATCGCGCCCTGCAGCATGAGTTTGGCGTCGGCGTTGCGGGTGAGCACCCAGTAGTCGTAGAGGCCGTACGCGGAGAACATGTGCCCGTTGTAGGTGCGGTCGCCGCGGACCGCCTTCGGGTGCGGGTACTCCTCCAGCCACAGCAGACCGTCCACCACGTACACGCCCCACGGCTGGCCGGCCACCGCGGGCAGCAGGTACGAGGCGAAGGTGGCGTCCGCGGCGCCCTTCCACTTCGTCTCGCCGGTGCGCTGGTAGAGCCGGGTGAACAGGCTCAGCGCCTGCCCCTGGGCCATCATCGAGTACCAGGGCGCCGGGTAGAGGTCGGGGCCGCCGTGCAGCCGGTGGTCGAACGGGTACGGATAGAACCACGCGCCGGAGCGCAGCGTGCGGCGGTCGATCAGGCGCTGCGCCTGCCGCTTCGCCCGGTCCAGGTATGTCAGGTTCCCGGTGATCCGGTGGGCCTCCATCAGGTGCAGGCCGTACTGCGCCTGCGCGACCGGGTGGTCGTAGAGGCGGCCGCCGAGGCGCACCATGCGCACACCGGTGGAGTCGTGCACACCGGGATCGACGAGCGGGACCGGCGAGGTCATGTGGTAGGGCTCGATGCCGATCGGCAGTTCCCGGATCTCGAAGTCGTCGTACCGGAACTGGAACGGCACCGACGCCGCGCCGGCGAACCGGCGGGTCGGTCCGCCGACGCGGCCGGCGCCCGGGGTGGAGGCCGCGCGCGGGGCCAGCCGGGGCATGTCCCGGGCCGGGATCGCGGACAGGTTCGGCAGTGGCTCGACCGGCCCCGGCGGGCCGATCTCCAGGGCCGGGTCGATGACCGGGTCCGCCGGCGCCAGGAGCGAGGTCGCCGGGGACGCCGCGGCCCAGGCGGGGCCACCGCCGAGCAGCGGGACCGAGGCGGCGGCCAGGGAGCCGGCGACGACGGCACGCCGGCTCAGTGCAGGTGTCGGGCCGGCGGCCCCGGACGGGTCTTGATGGCGCATGCGAACCTCCCGTGTCTTCACATGCTGGGCATCAGCCTTCCCATGCTGTTCCGGTCGGCCGGGACGAGCAAGGACATTCGTCGCGACATGTCGGAGATCCGTCAAATGGCGGCAAGCGGCTCGACACCGGCGGGGAGCTGGTCGGCGGCGGTGGCGTCGTGGACGTACTCCAGGAGGATGCGGCGCAGCTCGCGCCCGGCGTGGGTGGGGACCACGTCGCGGCGGCGGGCCACCGCGATGGTCCGGCGGACCCCGGGCGGTACGAGCCGGGTGACCCGGATGCCGGCGCGGCGGGCCACCACGATGCCGGGCACCAGCGCGACGCCGAGCCCGGCCTCGACGAAGCTGAGCACGGCGTCCATCTCTCCGCCGTCGACGGACAGGGTCGGCTCGAACCCGGCCGCCCGGCACGCCTGGAGCGTGGCGTCGCGCAGGTCGTAGCCCTCGCGGAACATGACCAGCGGCTGGTCGCGCAGGTCGGTGATGCGCAGCTCCCCGGCTTCCGAGGCGCCCGGCAGCGGGTCGACCGAGGCGACCACCAGGCTCTCGCGCAGGATCGGGTCGGCGCGCAGCCCCGGGTCGGTGCCGGCCGACGGCATGA
Source organism: Micromonospora sp. C41 (assembly GCF_018070485.1). Lineage (NCBI taxonomy): Bacteria > Bacillati > Actinomycetota > Actinomycetes > Micromonosporales > Micromonosporaceae > Micromonospora > Micromonospora sp. C41. The sequence goes on from NZ_JAGPXP010000018.1 coordinate 66,230, forward strand.
TGATCAGGGCGAGGTCGAGGTCGCCGCGGAGCAGGTCCCGGACGAGATCCTGCGAGCCGCCCTCCTCCACGCGCAGGTCGATCGTGGGGTGCGCGTCGCGGAACCGGCGCAGCACCGGCGGGGCGAGCGAGGTGGCCAGGCTGGGCGTGGCGCCGAGCCGGACCCGGCCCCGGCGCAGCCCCACCAGTTCCTGCACCTCGCGGGTGGCGGTCTCCACGTCGGCGAGGATCCGCTTGGCCAGCGGCAGCAGCACCTCGCCGGCCGCGGTGAGGGTGATGTTGCCCCTTACCCGTTCGAACAGCGGGGCCCCCAGGTCGGCCTCCAGCGCGTGAATTTGCTTACTCAACGAGGGCTGGGTTATGCCGACAAGATCGGCCGCCTGGGTGAAATGTCGTACTTCGGCGACCGCCACGAAGTACCGAAGCTGATGGAGCTGCATCTACATAGCCTACGGCTATCAACGCTGCGATTTCGATGCATTGGACGCCTGATCGAAGTGCTCCTAGCGTCGTTCGCGTGGTAATCACGAAAACTCGGTCGCCCATCCGCTCCAATGTCGGCCTCAAGGCCGTCATGGCGGTGACGGGCATCATTCTGGTGCTGTTCCTGATCGCGCACATGCTCGGCAACCTGAAGATCTTCACGGGCGAGACCTCGTTCGACCACTACGCGCACTGGCTGCGCGACATCGGCACGCCACTGCTGCCGACGACGTGGTTCCTGTGGATCCAGCGCACCGTGCTCACCGTCGCCGTGCTGGGGCACATCGGCGCGGCCACGCTGCTCGCGATGCGGTCCCGGGCCGCCCGCCCGGTGCGGTACGCGCACCGCCGCAAGATCCACGTGAACTACGCGGCCCGCACGATGCGCTGGGGTGGTGTGATCATCCTGCTCTTCGTGATCTACCACATCCTCGACCTGACCACGGGTCACCTGAACCCGCAGGGCGACCCGGCCAACCCGTACGGCAACGTCGTCGCCGACTTCGCGCCGGAGCGGTGGTACGTCACGCTCTTCTACACCCTCGCGCTGGTGACCCTCGGCTTCCACCTGCGCCACGGCGCGTTCAGCGCGTTCCGCAGCCTCGGCCAGCAGACCCCGAAGGGCGAGCGCCGGGCCAGGATCGCCGCGCTCGTCTTCGCCGTCGCGCTCGTCGGCGGCTACCTGCTGGTCCCGTTCGCCGTGATCACCGGATTGGTGTCCTGACATGGATCTGTACCGCGAAGGCGACCCGATCGCCGACACCCGGGCCCCGGACGGCCCGATCGAAACGCGGTGGGAGCGCCACCGCTTCGAGATGAAGCTGGTCAACCCGGCCAACCGCCGCAAGATGACGGTGATCGTGGTCGGCACCGGCCTGGCCGGCGGTTCCGCCGCCGCCACGCTGGCCGAGCAGGGCTACCAGGTGCGGTCCTACTGCTACCAGGACAGCCCGCGCCGGGCCCACTCGATCGCCGCGCAGGGCGGCATCAACGCCGCCAAGAACTACCGCAACGACGGCGACTCGGTGCACCGCCTCTTCTACGACACGGTCAAGGGCGGTGACTTCCGCTCCCGCGAGTCGAACGTGCACCGGCTGGCCGAGGTGTCGGTCAACATCATCGACCAGTGCGTGGCGCAGGGCGTGCCGTTCGCCCGCGAGTACGGCGGCCTGCTGGACACCCGCTCCTTCGGCGGCGCGCAGGTGCAGCGCACCTTCTACGCCCGGGGCCAGACGGGCCAGCAGCTGCTGCTCGGCGCGTACCAGGCGCTGGAGCGGCAGATCGGCCTGGGCAACGTGGAGATGAACGCCCGCCACGAGATGCTCGAACTGGTGATCGTCGACGGCCGGGCGCGCGGCATCGTGGTCCGCGACATGGTCACCGGCGAGATCAGCACCGAGATGGCCGACGCGGTGGTGCTCGCCACCGGCGGCTACGGCAACGTCTTCTACCTCTCCACGAACGCCAAGGGCTGCAACGTCACCGCCTCCTGGCGGGCGCACCGCAAGGGCGCGTACTTCGCCAACCCCTGCTACACGCAGATCCACCCGACCTGCATCCCGGTCTCCGGCGACCACCAGTCGAAGCTGACCCTGATGAGCGAGTCGCTGCGCAACGACGGCCGGGTGTGGGTGCCCAAGGCCAAGGGCGACCAGCGCAGCCCCCGGGAGATCCCCGAGGACGAGCGGGACTACTACCTGGAGCGGATCTACCCGTCCTTCGGCAACCTGGTCCCCCGCGACATCGCCTCCCGCGCCGCGAAGAACGTCTGCGACGAGGGACGCGGCGTCGGCCCGACCGGCCTCGGCGTCTACCTCGACTTCGCCGACGCGATCAACCGGCTCGGCCGCAAGGCCATCGAGGCCAAGTACGGCAACCTCTTCGAGATGTACGAGCGGATCACCGGCGAGGACCCGTACGAGGTCCCGATGCGGATCTACCCCGCCGTGCACTACACGATGGGTGGCCTCTGGGTCGACTACGACCTGCAGTCGAGCATCCCCGGCCTGTTCGTGATCGGTGAGGCCAACTTCTCCGACCACGGCGCGAACCGGCTCGGCGCCTCGGCGCTGATGCAGGGCCTCGCGGACGGCTACTTCGTGCTGCCGAACACGCTCGCCAACTACCTGGCCTCCTCCGGCCCGCTGGACAAGGTCGACGCGAGCCACCCCGAGGCGGTCGCGGCGCGTACCGACGTCGAGGACCGGATCAAGCGGCTGCTCGCGATCAACGGCGACCGCACCGTGGACTCGTTCCACCGTGAGCTGGGCCAGATCATGTGGGAGCACTGCGGCATGGAGCGCTCCGAGGCCGGGCTGCGCAAGGCGATCGACGAGATCCGCGCGCTGCGCGAGCAGTTCTGGCAGCGGGTGCGCGTGCCGGGCGACGGCGAGGGGCTCAACCAGTCGCTGGAGAAGGCCGGCCGGGTGGCCGACTTCTTCGAGCTGGCCGAGCTGATGTGCATCGACGCGCTGCACCGCGAGGAGTCCTGCGGCGGTCACTTCCGGGCCGAGCACCAGACGCCCGACGGCGAGGCGCAGCGCGACGACGACCGGTTCGCGTACGTGGCGGCCTGGGAGTACACCGGCACCGGTGAGCCCGTGCTGCACAAGGAAGACCTGACCTTCGAATACGTCCACCCCACGCAGCGGAGCTACAAGTGAACCTGACCCTGCGCATCTGGCGCCAGCACGGCCCCGAGGACAAGGGTCGGATGGTGACCTACCCGGTGCAGGACGTGTCCCCGGACATGTCCTTCCTGGAGATGCTCGACGTGCTCAACGAGCGGCTGATCCTCGACGGCGAGGAGCCGGTCGCGTTCGACCACGACTGCCGCGAGGGCATCTGCGGCATGTGCAGCCTCATGATCAACGGTGAGGCGCACGGCCCGCAGCGCGGCACCACCGCCTGCCAGCTGCACATGCGGCAGTTCTCCGACGGCGACACGATCGACATCGAGCCGTGGCGGGCCCGGGCCTTCCCGGTCGTCAAGGACCTGGTGGTCAACCGCAACGCGTTCGACCAGATCATCGCCGCCGGCGGCTACGTCACCGCGCCGACCGGCAGCGCACCGGAGGCGCACTCGGTGCCGGTGCCGAAGGCCGACGCCGACGCCGCGTTCGAGTCGGCCGCCTGCATCGGCTGCGGCGCCTGCGTGGCGGCCTGCCCGAACGGCTCCGGCATGCTGTTCACCGCCGCGAAGATCACCCAGCTCTCGCTGCTGCCGCAGGGCCAGCCGGAGCGCTACACCCGGGTGATCGGCATGGTGGACGCGCACGACGAGGCCGGCTTCGGCGGCTGCACGAACATCGGCGAGTGCGCGGCGGCCTGCCCGAAGGGCATCCCGCTGAACACCATCGGCCGGCTCAACCGGGACTACCTGAAGGCGACGGCCAAGCGCGCCGGCTCCTGACCGGACACGGCACGACCCACGCGACCGCCGCACCCGCATCCAGGGGTGCGGCGGTCGCGCTCGTACGGGGGCCGCCGCCGATTCAAGCCGCCTCTCGCGGGTAGCAGTCCGATGGACGGCACCGGAGAGGGGACATACAGGCATGAAGGCACTGACCTGGCACGGCAAGCGGGACGTTCGCGTCGAGGACGTCCCGGACCCCCGGATCGAGGAGCCGACCGACGCGATCGTCCGGATCACCTCGACCGCCATCTGCGGTTCCGACCTGCACCTGTACGAGGTGCTCGGGCCGTACCTGAAGCCCGGCGACGTCCTCGGGCACGAGCCGATGGGCATCGTCGAGGAGGTCGGGCCCGGGGTGACCCGGCTCAAGAAGGGCGACCGCGTGGTCGTCCCGTTCAACATCTCCTGCGGCTCGTGCTGGATGTGCGAGCGGCAGCTCTACGCCCAGTGCGAGACCACGCAGGTCAAGAGCCAGGGCAAGGGCGCGTCCCTGTTCGGCTACACCTCGCTGTACGGCTCGATCCCCGGCGGCCAGGCCGAGTACCTGCGCGTGCCGCAGGCCCAGTTCGGCCCGATCACGATCCCGGACACCGGCCCGGACGAGCGCTGGCTCTACCTCTCCGACATCCTGCCAACCGCCTGGCAGGCGGTGAAGTACGCGGACGTCCCGCCCGGCGGCACGCTCGCCGTGTTCGGGCTCGGCCCGGTCGGGCAGTTCAGCGCCCGGATCGGCCGCCACCTCGGCGCGGGCCGGGTGATCGGGCTGGACCTGGTCCCCGAGCGGCTGGAGATGGCCCGCCGGCACGGCATCGAGGTGCTCGACGTCAGCCAGCTCGACGACGTGCCCGGCACGCTCATCGACCTGGTCGACGGGCGCGGCCCGGACGCGGTGATCGACGCGGTCGGCATGGAGGCGCACGGCGCGCCGCTGGGCAAGATGGCCCAGACCGCCGCCGGGCTGCTGCCGGACAAGCTGGCCCAGGCGATGACGGACAAGGCCGGCGTGGACCGGCTCGTGGTGCTGCACGCCGCGCTCAAGGCGGTACGGCGCGGCGGCACCGTGTCGATCTCCGGCGTGTACGGCGGCGAGCAGGACCCGATGCCGCTGATGGAGATGTTCGACAGGGGCATCCAGCTGCGCATGGGCCAGTGCCACGTACGCCGCTGGGTCGACGAGATCATCCCGCTGCTGGAGCGCGACGACGACCCGCTGGGCGTCGAGGACCTGCGGACCCACCGGCTGCCGCTGACCGACGCGCCGCGGGCGTACGAGATGTTCCAGAAGAAGGAGGACGGCTGCGTCAAGGTCGTGCTCGCGCCGTGACCCGGACGGTGGTCGTCACCGGCGCGACCAGCGGGATCGGCCGGGCGACCGCCCTGGAGCTGGCGGGCCGCGGAGACCGGCTGGTCCTCGCGGCCCGCTCCCCCGCCACGCTCGACGAGGTGCGCGACGAGTGCCGGGCCGCGGGCGCGCGGGCGATCGCCGTACCGATGGACGTGACCGAGCCCGGCGCGGTGGCCGCGCTCGCCGACGCGGCGCAGGCCGAGTACGGCCGCGTCGACGCCTGGGTGCACACCGCCGCGGTGATGGCCTACGGCCGTTTCGACGAGACGCCGGCCGAGGTGTTCGACCAGGTGGTCCGCACCGACCTGCTGGCCGCCGCGGCGGTGGCCCGGGAGGCGCTGCTCCGGTTCCGGGCCGGCGGCGGCACGCTCGTGCTCACCGGCTCGGTGCTCGGGCACATCACCGCGCCCTACATGAGCGGCTACGTGGCCGCCAAGTGGGGCCTGCAAGGGCTGGCCCGCACGCTCCAGCAGGAGGCACGGGAGACGCCGGGCGTCGCGATCTGCCTGGTCAACCCGGGCAGCGTGGACACACCCGTCTACCGGCAGGCGGCCAACTACCTCGGCCGGGTCGGCCGTCCGCCGCCGCCGATCGCCTCGCCCGAACGGGTGGCGCGGGCCATCGCGCACTGTCTCGACCGGCCGCGCCGCGAGGTGTCGGTGGGGCGGCTCAACGTGGTGATGCGCTTCGGCTTCACCGCCCTGCCCGGGGTGTACGACGCGCTGGTCGGACCGCTGATGCGCCGGGCCGGGCTGACCCGGCAGCCGATCGCCGCCCACCGGGGCATCGTGTTCACGCCGAACCCGGCCGGTGAGGCGGTCCGGGGCGGGTGGCTGCCGGAGGTGTCCCAGGTGGTCCGGGCCGTGGGCGGACGCGCGGCGACTGTGGCGTCCGCGGTACGCCGCCGGCTGCCCTGACCGTGGCGTGGGTGGCCGGGCGTGCGGGCGGACCGGGACGACTGTGGTTACCGTGTACGGCGGGACACGGCGGAGGGACGAATATGCGGGAAGCAACGGGGCAGGAGCCGGACCGGACGCGCGGCGGGCGGGTGTGGAAGCTCGCCGGGCTGGCCGCCGTCGCCGGGCTGGCCTGGGCGGCGCGGGACGTACCGGCGCAGCTCGGCGGACGGCTCACCGGCGCCCGGGCGGAACGGGCGGCCCGGTCACCGCGCTTCCGCGACGGCACCTTCCACAACCCGGCCGGCGCCAGCGCCACGATGGTCGCCGACCCGGGCCGCAACCTGCTCCGGGAGCTGGTCTTCGGCAAGCAGAAGCGGCGGCCGGGCAGCCCGGTGCCGCTGCTGCGCCCCGGCGCCGCGCCCGCCGCCGACCCGGCCCGCGAGCTGAACGTCGTCTGGTACGGCCACGCCTCCACGCTCGTCGAGATCGAGGGACACCGGGTGCTGCTCGACCCGGTGTGGAGCGACAGGTGCTCCCCGTCCGGGCTGGTCGGCCCGCGGCGCATCCACGAGCCGCCGGTCCGCCTCACCGACCTGCCCCCGCTCGACGCGGTGCTGATCTCACACGACCACTACGACCACCTCGACATGGAGACCGTCCGCACGCTGGCCGATCTCCAGTCCGCACCGTTCGTGGTGCCGCTCGGCGTCGGCGCCCACCTGGCCCGCTGGGGCGTACCCGAGCACCGGATCGTCGAGCTGGACTGGTCGGAGAGCCACCGGGCCGGCGGGCTGACGCTCACCGCCACCGCCGCGCAGCACTTCTCCGGGCGCGGACTGCGCCGCGACGGTACGCTGTGGAGCTCCTGGACGATCACCGGTACGCACCGGAAGGTCTTCTACACCGGCGACTCCGGCTACTTCGACGGATACGCCGCGATCGGCGCCGAGCACGGCCCGTTCGACGTGACGCTGATGCAGATCGGCGCGTACGACAGGGCGTGGCCGCACATCCACATGTTCCCGGAGGAGGCGGTCGCCGCCCACCTCGACGTACGCGGCGGACTGCTGGTGCCGGTGCACTGGGGCACGTTCAACCTGGCCCTGCACGACTGGTCCGAGCCGGTGGACCGGCTCTGGGCCGAGGCGAAGGCGCGCGACGTGCGGCTCGCAGTGCCGCGCCCGGGCGAGCGGGTGGTGGTCGACGAGCCGCCGGCGGTGGACGGCTGGTGGCAGTCGGTCGCCTGAGCCACGCCGAAAAATTCGGACAAGGCAATCTTCTGCGCATATTTGCGTACTCTGTTCGCTGACGAGTCAGCGGCCGGAGGACAGCATGCAGGTTCGCCTCTCCCCAGGCGTGGAAGAGCCCCGCACACCCACACCGCAGGCAGGCGTCGCCGCCACCGTCAAACGGGGTGTCGACGTCGTCGTCTCGGCGACCGCCCTGCTGGTGACGGCACCGATCCTGGCCGCGGTGGCGGTCGCGGTGCTGCTCGGCATGGGCCGCCCGGTCCTCTTCCGCCAGCAGCGCATCGGCCGGTACGGCGGGGAGTTCACCATCCTGAAGTTCCGGTCCATGGCGGGCGGCGGCGACGGCTTCTCCCCCGGCGACGACCAGGCACGGCTGACGCCCCTGGGGCGTTGGCTGCGGGCCACCAGCCTGGACGAGCTGCCCAGCCTCTGGAACATCCTGCGCGGCGACATGAGCCTGGTCGGCCCGCGCCCGTTCCCGACCAGCTACCGCGACCTCTACACGCCGGAGCAGTTCCGCCGGCACGACGTCCGGCCCGGCCTCACCGGGCTCGCGCAGGTCAACGGCCGCAACGAACTGGGCTGGGCGGAGCGTTTCGCCTACGACCTGCGCTACGTGGAGCACTGGAGCCTGCGGCTGGACGCCCGCATCCTGGCCCGGACCGCAGTCGCGGTGCTGCGGCGGCAGGGCATCAGCGCGCCCGGCGCCGCCACCGCGCACGAGTTCCGTGGCACCGCCGCGGAGGATCCGGTGGCGGCGACCGCGGGAAGCGGGTCCCGGTGACCCTCGACCTCGTCGTCGTCGGGTGCGGCGGCCACGGCCGGGAGATCGCCCAGATCGTGGCGGCGGTCAACGAGTCCGCCGCTCGACCGCCGTGGCGGCTGGCCGGCTTCGTCGACGACAACCCGTCCGAGCGGAACCGCAAACGCGCCGAGTCGTGTGGCGCGCCGTACCTGGGGACCGTGGCGGCGCTCGGCCAACTACCGCCGCAGACCCACGTCGTCCTCGGCCTGGGCGACCCACGTGTCCGGCAGAAAGTGGGCGCGCGGGTCGACACGTACGGCAGGCCGGCGGCGAGTCTCGTCCACCCGGACGCCACCGTCGGCCCGGACCTGGTGTCGGCCGAGGGCCTCGTGGTGTTCGCCGGTGGCCGGATCACCACCAACGTCACCGCCGGGCGGCACCTGCACGTCAACCAGAACGCCACGCTCGCGCACGACTGCGTGGTCGGCGACTACGTCTCCCTGCACCCGCTCGCGGCCGTGTCGGGCGACTGCCGCCTCGACACCGCCGCGCTGATCGGAGCGGGCGCGGTGGTGCTCCCCGGCCTGCGGGTCGGCGCCGGCGCGACGGTCGGCGCCGGCGCGTGCGTGGTACGCGACGTGCCGCCGGAGATCGTGGTCAAGGGAGTACCGGCCCGCTGAGCGGTCCTCAGAGCACGAAGGCGTCGGTCCAGAGCGCGCCGGAACGGCCCGACAGCGCGTCCAGCATGGCCACCGCCTGACCGTCGGTGAGCTGCGCGACGAAGTCGACGATCGCCCGGCCCCGGGCCCGGCCGATCCGGTCCGGGGTACGCGGGTGCAGCTCCGCCTCGGCCAGCTCCACCAGGTCGTGCAGCCGGCGCGGCAGCCGGGACTCCTCGTCCGGGTCCAGCAGCCACTCCCAGAGCGCCTCCACCAGCGTGCCCAGCAGCCGGGCCTGGCCGCGCTGGTGCAGCGCCAGGTCCGGGCGGGCCAGCACGAACCGGTGGTGCACGAACTTGAGCACCTGCACCTCGTGCCACTGCGCCTTGGCCAGCAGCACGTACCCGGAGCGGACGTGCGGGTCCGGGGTCACCGTGATGGCGTCCACGAAGCGGGTGGACCAGCGCGCGGAGAACCGGGCGACGTACTGCTCCGCCTCGATCGAGCCGTCGAACGGCAGCGCCAGCAGCCCCTCCACCAGCTCCTCGCGGACGTGTTCGACTGCGGCGGCGAACGCCTCGTCGTCGGCGATCCAGCCGTCCTTGCGGTGCAGTTGCCGGCGCAGCCGCTCGATCGCCGCGCCGGGGCGCCGGCCCGCCGCCTCCAGCGCGGACGCGGTGATCGACCGCAGGTGCCCGCACTCGCGCTGCCAGGCCATCAGCTCGGCCGCCACCGCGCCCTGCTGGAGCACCCCGACACGGTAGAAGTCCTCCACGTCGTGGATCGCGTACGCGATGTCGTCGGCGGTGTCCATCACTGACGCCTCGGGCGTCTGCTGCCAGTCCGGGATGCGGCCGGCGAACGGCTCCCGCGCCTGACGCAGGTCGTCCAGCTCGGTGCGGTACGCGCCGAACTTCACCGACCCGCTCTCCGGGTCCTCCGGCGGGGCCGCCGCGCCGCGGGGCGCCGGGTCGAGGTGCCGGGGGTGCGGGTCGGGATGGTCCAGCCGGGTCCACGGGTACTTCAGCATGGCGGCCCGGACCGCCGCGGTCAGGTCCAGCCCGGTGGTCGCCGCGCCGCGGATCTCGGTGCTGGTGACGATCCGGTACGACTGGGCGTTGCCCTCGAAGCCGTCGGCCAGCCCGAGCCGCTGCCGGGCCAGCCGGTCCAGCACCCGCTCCCCCAGGTGCCCGAACGGCGGGTGGCCGAGGTCGTGCGCGAGCGCGGCGGCCTCCACCACCTCCGGGTCGCAGCCGCCGAGCTTGTCCAGCAGGTCCCGGTACGCCGGGTCGGCCATGAGCCGCTCGGCGATCGCCCGGGCCACCTGGGCGACCTTGAGGCTGTGGGTGAGCCGGTTGTGCACCAGAAGCCCCGACCCGCCGGGACTGATCACCTGGGTGACACCGTTCAGCCGGGCGAAGAACGGCGAGCCGACGATCCGGTCCCGGTCGGCCCGGAACGGGCCGGCCGCCAGGTCGCCGAGCGCCCGGGCGCTGCCCCCGAAGAGCCGCCGGGCCCGCGGATCCGCAGGTGCCTCCATGATCGCCACGCTAGCGCAGCGACTCGCCCGGCGCGCCGCGACCTGTGGCTAGGGCAGCGGGGGCGCGTCCCCCAGCACCAGCCCGGGGGCCGCCGGCAGCCAGTAGCCCAGGTAGGTGCCGGCGGTGACCTGGTAGCTCAGGCGGCCGTTCACCCAGGCACTGGCCCCCATCGGCGCGCCCGAGGTGCGCGGGAAGGTGACGGTCTTGGACCCGACCACCTGCCACCTGCTGTCGTAGGCGTAGCCGGTGTAGGTGCCGGGCTCCACGGTCAGCAACCGGGTGGGCGCGTACGTGTGCTGGACGAACTTCCCGGCGAGCCACCGGTTCGCGGCGTCCTCCTCGACGAACATGCCGGCGAACACGCCGTTGGCCATGCGGTAGTAGACGCCCCGGCCGGTCACCCGGACGCGCTGGTCGGCGGTGGCGGTGGAGAAGCGGATCAGATTGATCGACTTCTGCGCGACGATCCGGCCGGCCGCATCGAACTGGTAGGCGACGTGGGAGCCGGGACCGAACCACACGATGCCGTCGACCGGTGGGTACGGATAGTCGGCGCGCAGCACGTCGGCGTACGCGGCGAACACGCCGGCATGGGTCAGCTGGTGCAGCGAGAGCATCTGCTGGATGTGCACCTGGTGGTAGCTCGGGTAGGAACGCGCGCAGCCGACCGAGTACCGGCTGGCCCACTGCGGGACGCGCAATATGGCCGGCACGTACCGCCGCACCGTCGTGGCCGTCCCGTCCATCAGGCTCACCGCCCGGCTGTCCCGGGTGATCCGCCAGTAGTCGTACACGCCGTAGAACGCGTAGATCATGCCGTTGAGGACCCGTTCCCCGCGCACCCCCGGGCTGTCCGGGTATTCCTCCAGCCACAGGTAGCCGTCCGCGTCGGTCCAGCTGACCCAGGGCACGCCGAGCTGCGGTTCGAGCGTTAGGCTGAGGAACGTGCGGTCCGCCGCCGTACGCCACGTGGCGTCGCCGGTCACCTCGTACAGCCGGACGAACAGGCTGAGCAGCTCCCCCTGCGCCATGGCGCTGTACCAGGGCGCCTGGAGCACCAGCCCGGTGCACCGGGGCAGGTCGAAGGGGTACGAGTACCACCACGCCCCGCGGGACTCCACCTTGCGGTCCAGGTTCCGCCGGGCCTGCGCGATCGCCCGGTCCAGGAAGAAGCGGTCACCGGTGACCTGGTAGGCGTTGAGGTTGTCCAGCCCCCAGTCGGCCTGGACCACCGGGTGGTCGTAGAGGACGTCCTGCCAGTTGAAGAGCCGCACCCCGGAGGCGTCGTGCGCCAGCGGGTCGGTCCGCGGGACTGTCATCTGCCGCGAGGTCGGTGAGACCGAGCCGGGCAGCAGGCGCGGCAGGTAGCCGTCCCGGGCGTACGCGCTGAGCGTCGCGCTCCGCTCGGGGAGGGCGGCCGCCGCGCCGGTCACCGGCGTCCCCGCCAGGCCGAGGGCGAGCACCGCGGCCACCGGCGCGCGCCAGGACAGGCGGATCCTCATGGGACCTCCAAGGTCGGGATTGTGCCTCCCATCCCAGCAACCTCTTGTCGCTTTTGCCACCCTCGTTTCATCATGCGTGGAATAGACGTACATAACGTGAATATTTCTGACTGTTAGGGATCCTCCGCCGGACGCGGACGGGCGCGGACGCCGGCGTCGCACCGGGACGGCAGAATGCACGGGAACCCACCCGAGAAGGCGGATCAGATCGTGACCCAGTCAGTGCACCAGCGGATCGCCGAGGAACTCGGCGTCGCCGAACGTCAGGTGCGGGCAGCAGTCGAGCTGCTCGACGGCGGCGCCACAGTGCCGTTCATCGCCCGCTACCGCAAGGAGGCCACCGGCCTGCTCGACGACGCGCAGCTGCGCACACTGGAGGAGCGCCTGCGCTACCTGCGCGAGCTGGACGAGCGGCGCGCGGCGGTGCTGGAGTCGATCCGCAGCCAGGGCAAGCTCGACGAGGCGCTGGAGGCGCAGATCCTCGCCGCCGACTCGAAGTCGCGCCTGGAGGACATCTACCTGCCCTACAAGCCGAAGCGGCGCACCCGCGCGCAGATCGCCCGCGAGGCCGGGCTGGAGCCGCTCGCGGACACGCTGCTCGCCGACCCGGCGCAGGACCCGAAGGCGGTCGCCGCCGGGTTCGCCGACCCGGACAAGGGCGTCGCGGACGCCGCCGCCGCGCTGGACGGCGCGCGGGCCATCCTGATCGAGCGCTTCGCCGAGGACGCCGACCTGATCGGCACGCTGCGCGAGCAGATGTGGTCGCGGGGCCGGCTGGTCTCCCGGGTACGCGACGGTCAGGAAACCGCCGGGGCGAAGTTCGCCGACTACTTCGACTTCGCCGAGCCGTACCCGAAGCTGCCCTCGCACCGCATCCTCGCCATGTTCCGGGGCGAGAAGGAGGGCGTGCTGGAGCTGACCATGGATCCGGAGGCCGACGGGGACGCCGACGCGAACCCGGGCCCCAGCCGGTACGAGGCCGCCGTGGCGGGACGCTTCGGCGTCAGCGACCAGGGACGGCCCGCCGACAAGTGGCTGGCCGACACGGTGCGCTGGGCCTGGCGTACCCGGATCCTCATCCACCTCGGCGCGGACCTGCGGATGCGGCTGTGGCAGGCGGCCGAGGAGGAGGCCGTGCGGGTCTTCGCCACCAACCTGCGTGACCTGCTGCTGGCGGCGCCGGCCGGCGCGCGTCCCACCATGGGTCTGGACCCGGGCCTGCGCACCGGTGTGAAGGTGGCGGTCGTCGACGCCACCGGCAAGGTGGTCGCCACCGACACGATCTACCCGCACGAGCCACGCCGGCAGTGGGACGCCTCGCTGCACACGCTCGCCACGCTCGCCGCCGCGCACGGCGTCGAGCTGGTCGCGATCGGCAACGGCACCGCCAGCCGGGAGACCGACAAGCTCGCCGCCGACCTGATCAAACAGCACCCCGAGCTGAAGCTGACCAAGGTGGTGGTCTCCGAGGCGGGCGCGTCGGTCTACTCCGCCTCCGCGTACGCCTCGCAAGAGCTGCCCGGCCTGGACGTCTCGCTGCGCGGCGCGGTGTCGATCGCCCGCCGTCTCCAGGACCCGCTGGCCGAGCTGGTGAAGATCGACCCGCGGTCGATCGGCGTCGGGCAGTACCAGCACGACCTGTCCGAGGTGAAGCTGTCCCGCTCGCTCGACGCGGTGGTCGAGGACTGCGTCAACGCGGTCGGCGTGGACGTCAACACCGCCTCCGCGCCGCTGCTCACCCGGGTGTCCGGCATCGGCGCCGGGCTGGCCGAGAACATCGTGCTGCACCGCGACGCCAACGGGCCGTTCCGCACCCGGGCGGAGCTGAAGAAGGTGCCCCGGCTCGGGCCGAAGGCGTTCGAGCAGTGCGCGGGCTTCCTGCGCATCCCCGGCGGCGACGACCCGCTGGACTCCTCCAGCGTGCACCCCGAGGCGTACCCGGTGGTGCGTCGCATCCTCTCCTCCACCGGGCAGGACCTGCGCGCGCTGATCGGCAAGTCGGCGATCCTGCGCGGCCTGCGCGCGACCGACTTCGTCGACGACACGTTCGGCCTGCCCACCGTCACCGACATCCTCGCCGAGCTGGAGAAGCCGGGTCGTGACCCGCGTCCGGAGTTCCGTACCGCGACGTTCGTCGAGGGCGTGGAGAAGATCAGCGACCTGACGCCGGGCATGGTGCTCGAGGGCGTGGTCACGAACGTGGCCGCGTTCGGCGCGTTCGTCGACGTGGGCGTGCACCAGGACGGTCTGGTGCACGTCTCGGCCATGTCGCACACGTTCGTCAAGGACCCGCGCGACGTGGTGAAGTCCGGCGACGTGGTGAAGGTCCGGGTGCTCGACGTGGACGTGCCGCGCAAGCGGATCTCGCTGACGCTGCGGCTGGACGACGAGGCGCCGGCCGGCGGCGGGCGCCCGGCGGGCGGCGACGGCCGACGGGACCGGGGCGGTCAGGGCGGCGGGCCACGCGGCGGCGGCCAGGGACGCATCGGCGGCCAGCAGAACGGGCAGCGCGGTGGTGGCCAGCAGGGCGGCCAGCGCGGCGGCTCGGGCGGCGGGCAGAGCGGAGGCGGCCAACGCGGCGGCTCGGGCGGCGGCGGGCAACGCGGTGGCGGACAGGGCGGCACGTCGCGCGGTGGCCAGCAGCAGCGGCCCGGGCGCGGTGGCGGCGCCCCGGTCAACGACGCCATGGCGGAGGCGCTGCGCCGCGCCGGCCTGGCCTGACACGTCCCGCTGCCGGGCCGAGGTCACGAACGCCTCAGCCCGGCAGCCCCGCCGGGGAACAGCGACGCGCCGGCCCGTGTCGCGGTCACGCGCCCCGGCAGGGCGACGGCCGCGGGGACGGGCCGAGGCACCGGCATGGAACCCTTGATCAACACGATCTCGCCGAGGTGGTGGCATCAGAGGCTCCGCGACACCACCACTTCGGCGAGCTGGAGTTGATCACACCGGGCAGCGCGCCGGGAAAGGAACGGGTCACGCCTGCCGGAGCCGCGAACACCACTCACCAGTCGCGTTGTTGACCAAGGAGTTTGTGGCCTGTTCAGGGCGTTCGACTGACACAAACCCCTTGATCACCGCAGCCTCGGCGGTGCGCGCGCCGGGCCCGACGGCCTGTGCGCCGGGCGGGGCCGGTTCCGCGTACCCTCGCGGTCGTGGGCGGTGAGGACGACGAGCGGTGGCGGGAGCGGCGACGCCACGCGGTGCGGGCGCACGCGGAGGCCGCCGCCCGCGAACGCGAGGCCGAGCAGGCGGAGGCCGCGGAGCTGGTGGCCCGGTTCGCCGCCGAGGCGCTGCGGCGCGGGCTGCGCGCCGGCCGGCTGACCGCGACCGGGCACGACGGGCGCGGTCGCTACCGCACGCGGATCACCGGCTGGTACGTGGACCGGGCGCACAGCCGCGCGGTGGACACCGACGGGCGTTTCTACCTGCTCACCGTGCCGCCGGGCCTGCGGGCGCGGCTGCTCGGGGCGGACCCGCCGCCCAGTCCGCCGCCGCTCGTGGTCGGCCGGGGCGGCCGGGACGGCGAGTCGGTGCCGCTGGCGACCCTGCTCAGCCGTCGTCTCGACGCGGGCGACGACTGGCGCTGACCGGGGCCGGACGCCGGTCTGCCCGCTGCCGGGGTACCGCGTGCGCGGCCCGCCGGGCGACGTGCCGCCACCAGCACAGCTGGACCACGAGCGTGAGCAGCCCGGCGAGCACGATCGCGGCCAGGTTGATCACCAGTTGGAGGGCGGAGCCGGCGGCCTCGTGCCACACGCCGTACGCGGACGCGACGGCCACGTTCGCCGCCGCCGGCACGGTGGTCACCGAGATCAGCACACCCACGAGCGAGCCGGACTTCTTCGAGGTCAGCGACAGCATGCCGGCCACGCCGGCGAGCAGGCCCACCACCCAGGACAACGCGTCCGGACGCCAGATGAAGTCGGTCATCGGCCGTTCCGCGAGCAGCATCTCCCGGTCGACCAGGCCGGCCGCGGTGAGCGCCCAGGTGCTCAGCGCGGTGGCCGCCATGGCGACGAGGAAACCGACCGTCAGCGCCTTGACCGAGTGGCCGACCACGCGCGGCTGACGCCGCAGCAACGCCACGCAGAGCGCGGCGAGCGGACCGAACTCCGGGCCGACCACCATCGCGCCGACGATCAGGATGGGCTGGTCCAGCAGCACGCCGATTCCGGCGATCATGGTGGCCACCACGATCAGGGCGAGGAACGTGCCGGTGAGCACCGTCTGCTCGCCGGTCTTCGCGGCGATCTCGTCCCACACCACGGCGTCCTCGCCGTGGCCGGGGGCTTCTTCGGCGGCCCGGTCGGCCGCCTCGGACAGGGTCAGCTCGACGTCGTCGGCGGCGATCGCCCCGCGCGCCTCGACACCGAGTTCTTGTAGCCGGCTCAGTACGCCGTCGGCGCTCTCCCGGACCACGTCGCAGGTGACGTAGTCACCCGCGGGCTGGCGGGCGGCGCCGGGCAGCACCACGAGGTGCGTGACGCCGGGGTCGGCGGCCAGCAGCTCCACGACCGCCGACGACTGGTCGCGCGGCGCGATCACCCTCAGGTGCAGCACTCGGGACTCCCGGATCGTTGATTCCTGGCGGGGCCGCCGAACTCTACTCGTTCCCGGGCTCAGCGGTTCCCGGCTCGACGGCGTCGCGCGGCACGATCGTGTGCTTTTCGGCACGAACACGGCGTACGCCATCACTCCTTGCCGGTTGTCCCGTTTTACCGTCCGTGACCCTTCGCTGCCACGACCGTGATCCCGCTGCGGGGACGGAGGCTCGATGACCGGCCGGATCTACCTTTCCCCGCCCGATGTCGGGCCCCTGGAGGAGTCCTACGTGCTCCGCGCGATCCGCTCCGGTTGGGTCGCGCCGCTCGGCCCCGAGGTGGAGGCGTTCGAGCGGGAGGTCGCGGACCGCGTCGGGACGGCCGGCGCGCTGGCCCTGAACTCCGGCACGTCCGCGCTGCACCTCGCCCTGCTCGCCCTGGGGGCCGGACCGGGAAGCGTGGTGGTGGCGCCGACGATGACGTTCGCGGCCACCGCCAACGCCGCGGTCTACACCGGCGCCGAACCCGTCTTCGTCGACTGCGACCCGGCGACCGGAAACATGGACGTGGCAGCGCTCGCCGAGATGCTCGGCGTGCTGCGCCGATCCGGCGAGAAGGTCGCCGCGGTACTGATCGCGGACATGTTCGGCACCTGCGCCGACTACGACGCGCTGCTGCCGGTGTGCGAGGCGGCGGGCGTACCGGTGGTCGAGGACGCCGCGCAGGCGCTCGGCGCGACCTACCGCGGGCGTCCGGCCGCCTCCTTCGGGCGGCTCAGCGCGCTGTCGTTCAACGGCAACAAGATCATCACAACGTCCGGTGGGGGCATGCTGCTCTCCGACGACGAGGCGTTGCTGGCCCGCTGCCGGCACCTGGCCACCCAGGCGCGCGAGCCCGTGCCGCACTACGAGCACGTCGACGTGGGTTACAACTACCGGCTCAGCAATCTGCTCGCCGCACTCGGCCGGGCCCAGTTGCACCGGTTGGACGGAATGATGCGCCGGCGCCGCCTGGTGCGCGAACGGTACGCCAAGCTGTTCTCCGGCGTGCCCGGGGTCCGCCTGCTCGGGGACGGGGACGAAGGCTCGAACTGCTGGCTGACCAGCATCGTGGTCGACCCCGAACGGACCGGGTGGGCGGCGGCGGAACTCGGGGCCCAGCTGTCCGCGCGGGACATCGAGACCCGGCACGTGTGGAAGCCGATGCACCGGCAGCCGGTTTTCGCCGGGTGCCGATCGGTCGTGACGGGCGCCTCGGACCGCCTGTTCGCCCAGGGCCTCACGCTACCCAGCGGCTCCGTCCTGGACGACGGCCGTCTGGCGCGGGTCATCGGCGCCGTCGAGCAGTTCCTGGACGCCCGGTGACGGCCGGCGCGGGCACGCGCCCGCTGCGGATCGCCGTCCTGCTCAAGACCGACCAGGGTGGACTCTGGATCGTCCCGCAGGTGGAGGAACTCCGCCGCCGCGGGCACGAGGTCGTGGCGATCCTGCCGCGCGAGACCGGGCGGCTCACGGGGGAGCTGCGGCAGCGAGGTGTCGAGGTGCACGACTCGCCGTTCGACTTCCGCTTCGGGCCGCGCCCGTCGACGCTGCGGGACCTGTGGCGGCTGCGCCGCCTGATCGGCCGGATCCGCCCGGACGTCCTGAAGTACCACCTGTACGCGTCAGCGCTCGCCGCCCGCTTCGCGAGCCTACGCATGCCGCTGCGGCGGGTGCACATGGTGGCCGGGCCGCTGTACCTGGAGTCTCCGCTGATCAAGCTGGTCGAGCGGGCGTTGTGGCGGCTCGACCACGTCACCATCTGCGGCACCGGCCACACCTCCGGCCTCTACGGCGCGCTCGGATGTCCCGCGCCCCGGCGCCCGGTGGTCACCTACGGCGCCCGGACCGCGCACTTCGCCGAGCTGGAGGGCTCGACCGGCCGGCGGGAGGTACGGGCGAAGGCGCGCGCCGAACTCGGCATCGAGGAGGACGCGTTCGTCGTCATCATGGTCGCCTACGTCTATCCACCCCGGAAGCTGGTCCACCAGGGCCGCGGCATCAAGGGACACGACGTGCTGCTGGCGGCGTGGCGCGAGTTCCGCGCCGCCCACCCGGACGCCCGGCTGCTCCTGGTGGGCGCCGGTTTCTCGGCGGCCGGCGAGGCGCACCGCCGCGAGTTGATCGGGCGTTTCGGGGTCGACCGCGATCCGAGCGTGACGTGGTTGACGTCGGTGTCGGACGTCCGGGCCTGCTACCGCGCCGCCGACGTGAGCGTCAGTCCCTCGCTGTCCGAGGGACACGGCGCCGCCTGTGAGGCGGGAGCCACCGGGGTGCCCAGCATCGTCAGCGACGCCGGCGGTCTGCCCGAGACGGTCGACGAGACGACCGGCTGGGTGGTGCCGCGCAACGACGTGGCCGCGCTGGTCGCCGGACTGGAGCAGGCCCACCGGGAGTTCACCGACGGACGGCTCCGCCTGCGCGGTGAGCGGGCCCAGCAGTTCGCCCTGCGGCACTTCGACAACCAGGTGGCAGCCGCCGACGTCGCCGACGTGGTGGAGGCCGTCTGCCGCACCGGTGGGAGATCCTGATGCGGGTCGTGGTGACGTCCGAGTCGCGCTTCACCCGGACTCCCGACGGCGCGGTGTGGGTCGAGGCCGGGCCGGACAACTCGATCTGGCGACGCTACCTGGTCGCCTTCGACCGGGTGCGCGTCGCCGCCCGGGTCCGGGACGTCGACCGACGGCCGGAGGCCGCGGCCCGGGTCGACGGGGACGGCGTCGAGGTGTGGGCGTTGCCGTACTACGTCGGGCCCCGGGGTTACCTGCTCGGGCGGCGGGCGATCGCCGCGGCGGTGAGCGCCGCTGCGGAACCAGCGGACGCCGTGGTGCTCCGGGTACCGTCACCGATCGGCTCACTGCTGGCCCGGGCGCGTAGCCGGGCGCGGCTCCCGTACGCACTCGAAGTGATCGGCGATCCGTACGACGTGCTCGCCCCGGGAGTCGTCCGGCATCCGCTGCGGCCGCTGCTGCGCACGCTGTCCACCCGGACGCTGCGCGGGCAGTGCCGCGAGGCCGCCGCGGTGGCGTACGAGACGGAACGGCGCCTGCAACGCCGGTATCCCACGTTGCCGACCACGCCCACGGCCGGCATCTCCAGCGTCGACCTGCCGCCGGCGGCGTTCGTGCCGCGGGCCCGGCCGGTCCGGCGGCTCCCGGACGAGGCGACAGTGGTTTCCGTCGGCTCCCTCGAACAGCTCTACAAGGGGATCGACACGCTCGTCTCCGCGTTGGCGCTGATGCCCGCCGACGGTCCCCGGGCTCGGCTCGTGCATGTCGGCGTGGGCGCCTACCGCCCCCACCTGGAGCGGTTGGCCGACCGGTCGGGAGTGGCCGACCGGGTGAGGTTCACCGGTCCGCTGCCCGATGCCGACGCGGTCCGCCGCCAACTGGACGCGGCCGACCTGTTCGTGATGCCGTCCCGCACCGAGGGCCTGCCCCGGGCGCTCATCGAGGCGATGGCCCGGGCGGTCCCGGCGATCGGTTCGACCGCCGGGGGCATCCCGGAGTTGCTCGATCCGGAGTGCCTGGTTCCACCCGACGACCCGGCCGCTCTGGCCGGCGCCGTCACCGCGATGCTGGCCGACCCGCGTCGGCTCGCGGACGCCTCGGCCCGCAACCTGCGCCGGGCCCGCGACTTCTCCGCCGAGACGCTGGACGCCCGCCGGGCGTCGTTCTACCGGACCGTCGCCGAGACCGCCGCCGGCCGGGTGGGCGGGCGGGTACCGGCCCCGCTTCCGTCCCGGCGCTGACGTCCGGTGCCCCGCGCCTGATGATGCGGGGCGCCGGACGTCAGCGGACGGGACGACGAGCAGGCTCGCCCGGTCCGGCGGCGTCCCGGAGGATGTCGAGGTAGCGGCCGAGCTGATCCTCCCGGAACAGTCCGTCCAGCGCGGTGGCCGGCACGGCCGGCACCCGCCCGGTCCGCTCCTTCACGGCCAGCCACTCCCGCAACTGGGACGCGATCGCGGCCGGTTCGTTCGCCACGACGCCCGCGCCGCGTTCGCGCAGCAGGCGTGCGGCCACGCCGTTCTCGTAACCGAGCAGCAGGACGGGGCGGCGGGCCTGGAGATAGTCGAAGATCTTGCCGGTCATCGTGCCGGCGTCCCGCGGATCGTTCCACATGAGCAGGACCAGCGCGTCCGCGTCGGCCTGGATCCGCCACGACTTCTCCGGCGAGACCGGGCCGAGCAGCGTGACGGAGTCGGCCACGCCGGCCCGCTCCGCGGCGGCGCGGGTGATGCCGTGGTCCTCCCCCGCGAAGATCACATGCACCCGAGCGGCGTCCGCGCCGAGCAGGGCGATCGCGTCGACGAGCGGGCCCGGGTCACGCCTGCCCGGATAGATGTAACCGGTGTGTGCGAGCGTCAGAGTGGCCGCCGACGCATCGACGCCGGCGGGAGTCGCGGCGGACTCCGCCGGCACCGGCCGACGGTCGATGCCGTTCATCACCACATGCGTCCGCACCCCGAACGTGTGGTGGATCGTGTCGGCCAGCGGCTCCGAGACCGTCACGCACGCCGCGACCGTCCGCAGCACTCGCCGCTCCAGCCTCTTGTCGACCGCTCGGCGTAGCGCTGTCCGGACCCAGTGGTCGTTGCCGACCGACCACAGATCCCGGTAGTCCGCGACCCAGGGCGCCCGGAACCGCCGGGCGAGCGTCGCGGCCACCACGAACCCGGAGAAGGGCGGGCCGGAGGCCAGGATGACGTCCGGGCGCCAGCCCGCGGCGGCCCGGTCGAAGGTGCGCGCCGGTGGACGGATCCAGTTGAGCTGCGGGTCCGGCAGCAACAGCTCCATGCCGACCTTCACCAGGAGGCGATCTGCGCCGGCGCGGATCCGCCGGAGCCGGGATGGCGACGCTGTTCCGCCGCCGGTCACCGCGCCGCCCCCGCCTCGGCCGGGCCGTGGCAGCCGTGGTGACGGCGCGACCCGGATCAGGTGCTCCTCGGGCACCGGGACGGGAACCGTGCCCTGGTTCGCCCCGACCGCTGTCAGTACCCGGACGTCCCACCCCTGTCGTGCCGCGAACGCCGCGAGGGCCGCGGGACGACGGGCGCCGACGGTCTCCGCCGGTGGGAAGTGGTACGAGACGATCAGCAGGCGCGGTGCCGGCTCCGGATGCAGGTCGTTCGTCATGTAGGGATAAACGATTTCTTCCCGGACAAGAAATGACGAAAGGCGTCGAACGCCTCACCCCTGCGACACGAGTTGCGGCGCGGGGCGGGGACGACCGCGGTCCCGGCCGGCCGCCGTCACGACCCGCAGCGACATCAGCCACCCGACGCCGTACGCCAGCGCGCCGGACACCCCGAACGCCCACACCGCGGTCAGCGGTGACCCGCCGACCAGAGCCACCACGGACACGGCTCCCGCCACCAGCGCGACGCGGCCCGCGTCCCAGGCGAGCTGAAGACCCTGTCGTTCGAACACGACAAGCGTCTGCGACAGCGGAGAGACCACGAGTTGCGCCGCCATGAAGACGGCCAGGGCCTGGGCATAGGCGCCGCTGCTGTGCCACTGCGCGCCGAAGACCAGGCTGAAGGCCGCGGGCGCGCCGACCACCACGAGGAGCGCGCCGGGACCGGCGACCAGCGCCAGCCTCCGGCTGGCGCGCAGAAACGCGCGCCGGCCGCTCCGGGGCTGCTCCCTGGCGATCCGGGCGATCTCCCCCAGGTAGACCTGGGCCACCGCGGACGCCACGAGCGCGGCGGGCATGGCGAGCACCCGCTGGGTCAGTCCCAGCCAGCCGGCCACCGCCGAGCCGTACCAGTAGGCGATGAGCAGCACCGGCAACTGCGTGCCGAGGACGTTGAGCAGACCGGACGGGGCCAGGAGGAACGGGAACTGCCGGTACCGGCGTGCGACCGCCAGCAGGCGTGGCGGCCGCCGGCCGGCCCGGGCGGTCGCGCCGCGCCGACGGGCGTCCCGGAGCAGGACCGCGGCGGCCGCGACCTGACCGAACCCGAAGCCGAGCGCCAGGCCACCGGGGCGAAGTCCCGCCACTCCGGCCACGATCTGGGTGACCACCACCGCCACGGACTGGAAGAGGTTGCGCCGGCCGATCGCGCCGTAACGACGGTGCCGCACCGCGAACTGGTTCAGCACGAGGACGACACCCATCGCGGCGGCGGAGGGCGGCACCACCCAGAGCCAGCGGGCCAGTTCGGGCTGACCGAACCAGAGCGCCGCCCGGTCCCCCGCCAGCAGGACGACCGCCGATGCCAGGATCGCCGTGCCGGCGGCCGCGACGAGGCCGAGCCGCACCAGCGCGCGCGCGTCCTCCTCCCGCTCGGGAAGCGGAACGGCCATCTCGAACCGGAGCGCGGCCACCGTGCCCACTGTGAGCACGAGCGCGGCGACCACGGCGAGCACGCCGAAGTCAGCCGGGCGGTAGAGCCTCGCGAGCAACGGGACCGCGGCCAGCGCCAGCAGTTGACCGCCGGCCGACCCGGCGGCGATGCCGAGCACTCCGCGCCGCCCGCTCGACATGGCGAGCCGCGCCCGCCACCTCACCCAGCGACCCCCGGGCGGTCGACCGGCCGCGTCCGCCCGGCGCGAGCCCGCACCCCGGCGGGCAGTGTCGCCCCGGCCAGCACGAGCACGCCGAGGGCCAACGCGGCGAAGAGCGGACGACCGGCGTTCACGTCCCCGGACGTCGACACCGCCACCACGTTGAAGGCCAGCACGGCCAGGACGAACCCAGCCACCGGATCACGCCTGGTCGCGCGCCAGAGCCCCGCCGCGACGACCACGGTGGCCAGGATGAAGGCCCCGCCCACCAGCCAGCCCGCCTCGGCCGGCAGTTCCAGCCACAGGTTGTGCGGATAGTTGTGCACGAGCATGCCGGAGTAGTCGCCCCAGTTGCCGTAGCCGACGCCGCCCGGATTCTCGGCGATCATCGGCACGCTGACCTCCCGCATCTCCGCTCGGGCGGTGCCGAACATCTCCTCGCTCGGATCGACCAGGAGCGCGTACACCCGGGGCGGCAGCAGCGACGGCAGGGCGAGGACGGCGAGCACCAGGCCGCCCATCAGGCCCAGACCTACCCACTCACGCCGGCCCCGCCGGATCTTCAGGCGGAACCCGGCCAGCACCAGGATGAAGAGGGCCACCACAGTGGCCAGCAGCGGTCCCCGGGAGCCGGTCGCCAGAAGACCGAGGCCGAGCAGCACCGCCAGGCCCGCCGCCCACCACGCCGGCACCCGTTTGCGCAGATAGAGCCAGGTGAGAGCGACGAGCGCACCGCCGATTGCCCGGGCCAGCCAGATCGGGTTGGAGCCGAAGCCGTCGGCCCGGCCGTCCTGCGGATCACCGTTGAGCGTGGCGATCGCGAGCACCACCCCCGACAGGACGAAGACGGCGGCGAACATCTCGACGTCACGCCGCCCGCGCAGCACCGCCACCGCCGCCGTGGCGAACACGGTCAGCGTCATGAGCAGCAGGAACTTCTGCCGGCCGTAGTCCGTCTCCGGCGGGTGCAGGATTCCCGGCAAGGCGAGGACGCCGAAGACCACGAGGGTCCAGAAGATCACTGTCCGGGACCGCGAGGCCGGACGGAGCAGCTCGTGCAGGAGCAACGGGACCGCGAGCACCACCGCGGCGATCAGGAACCCGCGGCCGACCATGCGCGGGAACTGGTCGAAGTTGAGCACCAGCACCACGGCGGTGGCGCGCAGCACCGTCGAGACGAGACCACCCGTGCGCCGCACCGGTGTCTCCGGTCCGGCGGGCCCACCGGGGCCGCGGACCGTGCCGATCGCCGACGACCGGCGGCTGTCCTGCATCACCATCACGTTCGAGCCTCCTGCGGCACCGAGCTTGGAACCCGTCACACCGCCCGGTCGGAGCGGTAACGCGCGAGATTGGCCGGATCGAGGAACCACTCGACTGTCGCCTTCAGCCCCTCGTCGATGCTCGTGACGGGCTGCCACCCGGTCCGCGACCGGAGCAGGCCGGCGTCGCCGAGCAGGCGTTCCACCTCGGACTCCGCCGGGCGGAGCCGGGACTCGGTGACCACCACCTCCGGCTGGGCGCCGAACATCGCGGCGATCTTGCGGACCAGGTCGCCGACCGAGGTCTCCCGGCCGGTCGCGGCCTGGAACACGCCGCCCACCACAGCGTCGTCGGGTGCCGTGCCGACGGCCTGGAACGCGGCCACGGTGTCCGTCACGTAGAGGAGGTCCCGGGTGGTACGCAGCGCGCCCAGCCGGATCACCCCGTCCTCCTTTGCCAGCTGGCTGATGATGGTGGGGATGACCGCCCGGGTGGACTGCCGGGGGCCGTACGTGTTGAACGGCCGCAGCGTGACCACCGGCAGGCCGAAACTGAGGTGGTAGCTCTCGGCCAGCTTGTCCGCGCCGATCTTGGAGGCGGAGTACGGCGACTGCCCGCGCAACCGGTGCTGCTCGGTCATCGGGACCGTGGTGGCCGTCCCGTACACCTCGCTCGTGGAGGTGACCACGACCCGGCCGACGCCGGCCGTCCGCGCGCTCTCCAGCACGTTGAGCGTGCCGGTGATGTTGGTGTCCACGTAGGACTGCGGCGCGAGATACGAGTACGGGATGCCACCCAGCGCGGCCAGGTGATAGACGGTGGAGGCGCCGTCGACAAGCCGCTGCACCATCCCCCGGTCGCGGATGTCCCCCGCGACGACCTCGACGCCGGCCAACTGGTCCGGGCCGAAGGTGTCCAGCCAGCCGTGCGATCCGGCGCCGTTGTAGCGCACGAGGGCGCGTACCGGGTGGCCCGCGGCGACGAGGGCCTCCACCAGGTGGGAGCCGATGAAGCCACCGGCTCCGGTCACCACCACCGGCCCGTCGGACGACTGTGCGGTCATGATTCGCTCCTCCTCTTCACCGGTCCGGCCGTACCGGTACCGGGTCGGCTCAACGAGCCGGCGCAGCCGCCGGAGCCGCCTGGCTCCACAGCGCGCCGACCGAGTCGTACAGGTCGTGTTCGGGCGTCCACCCCAGGACCGAGGCGGCCCGGCCGACGTCGGCGCGCATCCAGCCCACGTCGGCGGAGCGGGGGGACGGCGCATGGTCCTCCCGGACGCGGACCGGCCGGCCGGCCGCCGAGACCAGCAGGTGGACGGCGTCGCGCACCGGCACCGCCCGGCCGCTCGCCACGTTGAGGACACGGGCTCGCGGCGCCGTGACGGTCACCGCCCGCCCGACCGCGGCGGCCACGTCCCGCACGTCCACGAAGTCCCGGTACGCGTCCAGCGGGCCGGTGCGCAGGTCCTCGCCGGGCGCGAGGCGCGACAGCAGCGCCGCCACCCGGCCGAGCAGCGTCGTGCGGGGCATGCCGGGACCGACGGGGTTGAACACCCGGAGCACTACCGCGTCCACCCGGCCGGCTGCGGCCGACAGCTCCGTGAGGCGGGTCGCCGCGGCCTGACTCACGCCGTAGGCACTGACCGGCGCCGCTGGCAGGTCCTCGGCGGCCGCGGCGCCGAACGGAACGGGACCGTACTCGGCGGCGGAGCCGAGGCGGACCAGGCGGGCGCGGGGCGCGGCGACGGCGACGGCGTCGACCAGCTTGGCGGTCACCAGCGTGTTGGCCCGGACGAGGTCCTCGGCGGTGCCGCTCACCGCGCCGGCACAGTTGACCACCGCATCCGGCCGGACCGTGTCGAGCAGCGCACGCAGCGTCTCCGGCGCCGCGGTGACCAGGTCGCACTCGTCGCGCGACGGGCACGTGAGGTCCGCCGTGGCGGCCAGCTCCCGTCGTACGTGCGCGCCGATGAAGCCGGAGGCGCCGAAGAGGAGTACGCGCATCATGCCCCGGCCGGGGTGCCGGCGGGCAGGAGCAGGTCCCGGACCTCGGCGAAGCACCGGTTGGCCTCGTCGTAGTCCTCGGGGCGGCCGATGTCCAGCCAGTAGCCGTCGAACTCGTAGCCGGCCGGTGGTTCGCCCCGCCCCAGCAGGTCGAGCACCAGCTGGTCGAACCCGAACGGCTGCCCGACCGGGTAGCGGGCGATGGTGCTGCGGGAGAGTCCGTAGACGCCCATGCTCACCCGGTAGTGCAGGACCGGCTTCTCGGAGAAAGATGTGATCTTGTCGCCGGCCAGTTCAAGAACCCCGAAGTCGATCTTGACGGTACGCCGGTAGGTGGCCACCGTCAGCGGCGCGCCCGACCGCGCGTGGGTGGCCAGGAGGTCGGCGTAGTCGAGGTCGGTGAGCACGTCGCCGTTCATCACCAGGAAGTGCTCGGGCAGCCGGTGCCGGATGCCGAAGAGCGGGCCGATGGTCGACAGCGGCCGGTCCTCCTCGACGTAGTCGACGGCCAGGCCGAACCGGGAGCCGTCGCCGACGAAGGCCCGGATCAACGCGCCCAGGTGGTTGATCGCCAGGGTGACCTGGGTGAAGCCGCGAGCGGCGAGCTGCCGCAGGACGATCTCGAGGATCGCGTAGCTCTCGCCGATGGGCACGAGCGGCTTGGGCAGGGTGGAGGTGTAGGGACGCAGCCGTACTCCCGCGCCGCCCGCCATGATCACGACATGCATCGACTCTCCACTCGTTCCCCCGTCCTACCTCGCTTCCAACGAACCGGACCCACCCGGGGGTACGGAAATCACCTGTTCGGGGGCGTTTCCCCGGCTTCGCGCCCGCGGGTGGGCCCGCCGCCGCGCGCCGCTGTGATGAGCTGTACCGGTGGCGGGAGATGTGCTGGGGCTGGTGCTGCACCCCACCCGGGACGTCTCCGAGGTGGTGCGGATCATCGTGGACTGGGCGGCCCGGCACCGGATCACCCTCGCCGTACGCGCCGAGGACCGTACGCGCGTGCCGGCCGCGGTGGAGGCGGTCGCCGCGGACGAGCTGGCCGACCGCTGCGCCGCGCTGATCAGCATCGGCGGCGACGGCACCATGCTGGGCGCGCTGCGGATGGCCGTACGCGACCCGAAGCCGGTGCTCGGCGTCCACCTGGGCCGGGTCGGCTTCCTGGTCGAGGTGGAGCCGCCGGACCTGCCCCGGGCGCTGGAGCGGCTGGTGGAGCACGACTTCACCGTCGAGTCGCACGCCTGCCTGGCCTGCGACGTCTGCGGCGACGACGTGGTGGCGTTCAACGACATCGCCCTGGTCCGGCAGCCCGGCGCCGGGTTCGTCACGGCCACGCTGGCGGTGGACGGCCAGCGGTACGGCTACTACCGCTGCGACGCGCTGGTGGTGAGCACGCCGACCGGCTCGACCGCGTACAGCTACGCCGCCGGCGGCCCGTTGATCTCACCGGCCACGGAGGCGATGGTGGTGACGCCGTCCGCGCCGATGGCCGGGATCTCCCGCTCGGTGCTGCTCTCCGCGCACGAGACGGTGCACCTGGAGCTGCGCGCGGACTCGGCGCCGGTGGCGGTGGAGATGGACGGGCTGCTGATCCGGCAGGCGGCGACCGAGGGCTCGGTGCACATCCGGTACGTCA
This sequence comes from Micromonospora sp. C41, assembly GCF_018070485.1. Classification (NCBI taxonomy): domain Bacteria; kingdom Bacillati; phylum Actinomycetota; class Actinomycetes; order Micromonosporales; family Micromonosporaceae; genus Micromonospora; species Micromonospora sp. C41. The sequence continues at coordinate 94,067 of NZ_JAGPXP010000018.1, forward strand.
AGGACGCCGGCCGGGTGGTCCGCCTCGACCCGCGCCGCTACCAGGAGCGCAACCAGCTCAAGTTGAGCCTGCTGGACCTGCCGCTGCTGCCGGACCAGCTGCGCGAGCTGTTGCCGGACGGGTTGCGGGAGCAGCTCAACCGCCGGGAGCTGCCCCCGCCCCGGTGACCGTCAGGACGCCCCGAGCACCCCGTCGACGAGCGCCTTGGCCTCCTCCTGGATCCGGGCCAGGTGCTCCGGGCCCTGGAACGACTCGGCGTAGATCTTGTAGACGTCCTCGGTGCCGGACGGGCGGGCGGCGAACCAGCCCGACTCGGTGGTCACCTTGAGGCCGCCGATCGCGGCACCGTTGCCGGGCGCGGTGGTGAGGATCGCGGTGATCGGCTCACCGGCCAGTTCGGTCGCGGTGACCTGCTCCGGCGACAGCTTCGCCAGGACCGCCTTCTCCTCGCGCCCGGCCGGGGCGTCGATGCGGGCGTACGCGGGCGCGCCGAAGCGGTCGGCCAGCTCGGCCCAGTGCTCGCTGGGCGTACGCCCGGTGGTGGCGATGATCTCGGCGGCGAGCAGGCAGAGCAGGATGCCGTCCTTGTCGGTGGTCCAGGTGCCGCCGTCGCGGCGCAGGAACGACGCGCCGGCGCTCTCCTCGCCGCCGAAGCCGACGGCGCCGTCGAGCAGGCCGGGCACGAACCACTTGAACCCGACCGGGACCTCCAGCAGCGGGCGGCCGAGGTCGGCCGCGACCCGGTCGATCATCGAGGAGGAGACGAGCGTCTTGCCCACCGCCGCGGCCGGGCCCCACTGCTCCCGGGTACGGAACAGGTGGCCGATCGCGACGGCCAGGTAGTGGTTGGGGTTCATCAGGCCGCCGTCGGGCGTGACGATGCCGTGCCGGTCGGCGTCGGCGTCGTTGCCGGTGGAGACCGCGTAGTCGTCCCGGGCGGCGATCAGCGAGGCCATCGCGTTCGGCGACGAGCAGTCCATCCGGATCTTGCCGTCGCCGTCGAGCGTCATGAACCGCCACGTCGGGTCCACCAGCGGGTTGATCACCGTCAAGTCGAGGCGGTGCCGGTCGGCGATCTCCCCCCAGTACGCCACGCTCGCCCCGCCCATCGGGTCCGCGCCGATACGCACCCCGGCGTCGCGGATCGCGTCGATGTCCAGCGCGGCGGGCAGGTCGTCGACGTACCGGGCGAGGAAGTCGTACCCCCCGGTGGTGTCGGCGGCGCGCGCCCGCGCGTACGGGATGCGTCTCACCTCCTTGAGCCCGGCGGCGAGGATCGCGTTCGCGCGGTCCTGGATCCACTTCGTGGCGTCGGTGTCGGCGGGCCCGCCGTGCGTGGGGTTGTACTTGAACCCGCCGTCGGACGGCGGGTTGTGCGACGGGGTGATCACGATGCCGTCGGCGAGGCCGCTGGTGCGGCCCCGGTTGTGGGTGAGGATGGCGTGCGAGACGGCGGGCGTCGGGGTGTAGCCGTCACGGCTGTCGCGCAGCACGGTGACGCCGTTGGCGGCGAGCACCTCCAGCGCGTCGGCCTCGGCCGGCGCGGACAGCGCGTGGGTGTCCCGGCCGAGGAACAGCGGCCCGTCGAGGCCCTGCTCGCGCCGGTAGTCGCAGAGCGCCTGGGTGACGGCGAGGATGTGGTCGGAGTTGAACGCGTGGCGCAGGCTGGACCCGCGGTGCCCGGAGGTGCCGAAGGAGACCTGCTGCGCCGGGTCGTCCGGGTCCGGGTGCTCGGCGTAGTAGGCGGTGACCAGCCGGGGCACGTCGACCAGATCGTCGGGCTGCGCGGGCTGGCCGGCACGGGGGTGGGCCACTGCGGGATCCTCCTCGGGTTGCGGTGGTGCTGCTCAGGGCTCGACGCGCTGGCCCTTGCCGATCACGACGATGCCGTTGTCGGACACGGTGTAGCGCTGGCGGTCCTTCTCCAGGTCGACGCCGATCTCGGCGCCCTCCGGGACGTGGACGTTCTTGTCCAGGATCGCGCGCCGGACGACCGCGTGGCGGCCGATCTGGACACCCTCCATCAGCACGGCGCCGTCGACGTGCGCCCACGAGTGGACCTTCACCTTCGGCGACACGATCGAGTTCTCCACCAGCGAGCCGGAGATCACCGAGCCGGGCGACACCATCGAGCTGACCGCGCGGCCGACCCGCTCGCCCCAGGCGTGCACGAACTTGGCCGGCGGGTACGGCGGCTGCTCGGTGTAGATCGGCCACTCGAAGTTGTAGAGGTTGAACACCGGGTGCACGTTGATCAGATCCATGTGCGCGTCGTAGAACGAGTCGAGCGTCCCCACGTCCCGCCAGTAGCCGCGGTCGCGGTCGGTGCTGCCCGGCACCTCGTTGTCCTTGAAGTCGTAGACGTTCGCCTCGCCGCGCTCGACCAGCATCGGGATGATGCTGCCGCCCATGTCGTGCTTGCTGGTCTTGTCCGCCGCGTCGCGCTCGACCGCCTCGCACAGCGCCTTCGTGGTGAACACGTAGTTGCCCATCGAGGCGTAGATCTGGTCCGGCGCGTCGGGCAGCCCCACCGCGTCGGTGGGCTTCTCCCGGAACGCGCGGATGCGCTTGCCGTCCTCGCCGACCTCGATCACGCCGAACTGGTCGGCCATCGACAGCGGCTGCCGGATGCCGGCGACCGTCACCCCGGCGCCGGAGGCGATGTGGTCGTCGACCATCTGCCGGGGGTCCATCCGGTAGATGTGGTCGGCGCCGAAGACGATCACGTAGTCGGGCTGCTCGTCGTTGATCAGGTTGAAGCTCTGGTAGATCGCGTCGGCCGAGCCGGCGAACCACCACGGGCCGCGGCGCTGCTGCGCCGGCACCGGCGTGACGTAGTTGCCGAGCAGCGTCGACATCCGCCAGGTCTTGGTGATGTGCCGGTCCAGCGAGTGCGACTTGTACTGGGTCAGCACGACGATCTTGAGGAAGCCGGCGTTCGCCAGGTTGGACAGGACGAAGTCGACCATGCGGTACATCCCGCCGAAGGGGACGGCGGGCTTCGCCCGGTCGGTCGTCAGGGGCATCAGGCGCTTGCCCTCCCCGCCGGCCAGGACGATCGCGAGCACCTTGGCAGCCATGCTCAGACGCTAACGACCCGGAACCGACTTCACCACTCGGACGCCCACACTTGCGCACCGCGTGCGACACGCCGCTCTGCACTAGGGTGCGGGCATGGCACCGATGCGCGTCGACCTGCTCACCCGCGAGTACCCGCCGGAGGTGTACGGCGGCGCCGGCGTGCACGTGGAATACCTCGCCCGCGAGCTGCGCCGGCTCGCCGACGTGCGGGTGCACTGCTTCGGCGCGCCGCGCGACGAGCCCGGCGTCACCGCGTACGCCGAGCCGGCCGCGTTGGCCGGCGCGAACGCCGCGCTGCGGGTCATGGGCGTCGACCTGGAGATGGCCGCCGGCACGGCCGGCACCGACGTGGTGCACAGCCACACCTGGTACGCGAACCTGGCCGGGCACACCGCGAAGCTGCTGCACGGGGTGCCGCACGTGGTCACCGCGCACAGTCTGGAGCCGCTGCGCCCGTGGAAGGCCGAGCAGCTCGGCGGCGGGTACGCGCTCTCCTCCTGGTGCGAGCGGACCGCGTTCGAGGCCGCCGACGCGATCATCGCGGTGAGCGCGGGGATGCGCCGCGACGTGCTCACCGCGTACCCGGCGGTTAACCCGGACCGGGTCCGCGTGGTCTACAACGGCATCGACACCGCGCAGTACGCCCCGGACCGGAACACCGACGTGCTCGACCGGCTCGGCATCGACCCGTCCCGGCCCAGCGTGGTCTACGTCGGGCGGATCACCAAGCAGAAGGGCCTGCCGTACCTGCTGCGCGCCGCCCGCGAGCTGCCCGCCGACGTCCAGCTGGTGCTGCTGGCCGGCGCACCTGACACGCCGGAGATCGGCGCGGAGGTCGAGGAGCTGGCCGCCGAGCTGCGCGCGAAGCGGTCGGGGGTCGTCTGGGTGGCGGCGATGCTGCCCAAGCACGAGGTGATCCAGGTGCTCACGCACGCCACGATCTTCGTCTGCCCGTCCGTGTACGAGCCGATGGGCATCGTCAACCTGGAGGCGATGGCCTGCGAGACGGCGGTGGTGGCGACCGCCACGGGCGGCATCCCGGAGGTGGTGGCAGACGGCGAGACCGGGCTGCTGGTGCCGATCGAGCAGGCCGGTGACGGCTCCGGCACGCCGCTGGACCCGGAGCGTTTCGTGGCCGACCTGGCCGCGCGCATGAACGAGCTGCTGGCCGACCCGGAGCGGATCGCCGCGTTCGGGGCGGCGGGGCGGCGGCGGGCCGTGGAGCACTTCTCCTGGGACGCGATCGCCCGCCAGACGCTCGAGGTCTACCGCTCGGTGGGCGGGTAAGGAAGGGCCCCTTCTTAACGCCTCCGGTAGAGGAAGGGCCCCTTCTCAACAGCCCGCCCCTCGCGGTCGGCGGCGGATACAGTCCCCGGATGCCGGATGCGATCTTCGCCCATCCTCGGCTCGCGCCGGTCTACGACGCGTTCGACGGCGACCGGGACGACCTGGACGCGTACCTCGCGATCGCCGACGAGCTGGACGCGCGCGTGGTGCTCGACCTCGGCTGCGGCACCGGGAACCTGGTCCTGCTGCTCGCCCGGCACGGCCGTACCGTCGTGGGGGTCGACCCGGCCAGGGCGTCCCTCGCCGTCGCCCGGTCGAAGGACCGCGAAGGCCGCGTGCGCTGGGTGCACGGCGACGCCACGACGCTGCCACCGCTGCGCGCCGACCTGGCCGTGATGACCGGCAACGTGGCGCAGGTGTTCTGCGCCGACGACGACTGGGCGCGCACCCTGCGGGGCGTCCACGCGGCGCTGCGGCCCGGCGGGCATCTCGTGTTCGAGACGCGGCGTCCCGAGCGCCGCGCGTGGGAGGAGTGGGCGGCGGACACCGCGCCGGTGACCCGGGACGTGCCGGGCGTCGGGCCGGTGGAACGACGTCTCGAGGTCACCGCTGTGGACCTGCCGTTCGTGTCCTTCCGGTTTACGTACCGGTTCCCGGCCGACGGCGCCGTCGTCACGTCGGACTCGACGCTGCGGTTCCGCGACCGGGACGAGGTCGAGGCGAGCCTGGCGGCCGCCGGCTACCGGGTGCTCGACGTGCGGGACGCGCCCGACCGCGCCGGCCGGGAGTTCGTCTTCGTCGCCCAGCGGTCGACCTGAACGTCGCCGTCGGCGGGCCAGAGCGCCCGCAGCCCGCCGACCCTGTGCCCGAGGCGCGGAAAGAGGCCGTTCGTGGCACGGGGCCGGGCCGCCGGAAGTCCGCCACCCGTTCGGTGGAACGCCATGGGTGCCTCAGCGCCCTTTTGACACCCATAGCGTTCCACTCACCGCAGCCCACGCTCGTTCGGTGGAACGGCACGGGTGCCTCACCGGCACGAACTCGACGCCCTCGTGAGCGGGTTGAGGGCTCAGGTGAAGTCGCCGAGCGCGAGAGGATCTCGCGCAGTAGGTTGAGCGGGTGACTGGACGGTTCCCGATCGAAGACGTCTCCCCCGTCGTCTCCTGCGGTCGCTACCCGGCCAAGGCGGTGGTCGGCGAGGTCGTGCCGGTGTCGGCGCGGGCCTACCGCGAGGGCCACGACGCGCTCGGGTGCAACGTGGTCTGGCTCGGCCCGGACGGCGCGGCCCGCCCGTTCACCCGGATGCGCCCGGGCGAACCCGGCCAGGACCGCTGGCACGCCACCATCCGCCCGGACGCGGTGGGCCTGTGGCGCTTCGCCGTGGAGGCGTTCCAGGATCCGTACTTAACCTGGCAGAACGCGGTCACCAAGAAGCTCGCCGCCGGCCAGGGCCCGGCCGAGCTGGCGAACGACCTGGCCGAGGGCGTACGGGTGCTGACCGCCGCGCTGGAGCTGGTGCCGAAGGCCGACCGGGATCGCGTACGCGAAGCCGCGCGGGCCCTGGCCGACGACGAGCGGGACCTGCCGCGGCGGGTGAGCGCGGCGCTGGACCTGGCCGACCTGCTCTGGGAGCACCCGGTCCGTGAGCTGGTCACCACCGGCGAGGAGCGCACGCTCTGGGTGGACCGGCCGCGGGCGCTCTTCTCCGCCTGGTACGAGTTCTTCCCCCGCTCCGAGGGCGCGGTCCCGGCCACCGTCGACGCGCCCGCCCGTTCCGGCACGTTCGCCACCGCCATGGAGCGGCTGCCGGGTGTCGCGGCGATGGGTTTCGACGTGCTCTACCTGCCGCCGATCCACCCGATCGGCCGGGTCAACCGCAAGGGCCGCAACAACGCGCTCACCGCCGGGCCGGACGACGTGGGCTCGCCGTGGGCCATCGGCGCGGCCGAGGGCGGCCACGACGCCATCCACCCCGACCTGGGTACGCCTGAAGACTTCCGCGACTTCGTCGCTGCCGCCGCCGAGCAGGGTCTCGAGGTGGCGATGGACCTGGCGTTGCAGTGCGCGCCGGACCACCCGTGGGTCACCGAGCACCCGGAGTGGTTCACCACCCGCGCCGACGGCAGCATCGCGTACGCGGAGAACCCGCCGAAGAAGTACCAGGACATCTATCCGCTGAACTTCGACAACGACCCCGAGGGCATCCGGGCCGAGGTGCTGCGGGTGGTGCTGCACTGGGTCGGCGAGGGCATCCGGATCTTCCGGGTGGACAACCCGCACACCAAGCCGTTCGACTTCTGGCACTGGCTGATCGCCGAGGTCAAGAAGGTCGACCCGGACGTGCTGTTCCTGGCCGAGGCGTTCACCCGGCCGGCGATCATGCACGGGCTCGGCAAGATCGGTTTCACCCAGTCGTACACCTATTTCACCTGGCGCACGACGGCGGCCGAGATGCGGGAGTACTGCGAGGAGCTGGTCGCCTCGGTCGACTGGATGCGGCCGAACTTCTGGCCGAACACGCCGGACATCCTGCACTCGTCGTTGCAGCACGGCGGCCCGCCGATGTTCAAGATCCGGGCGGTGCTGGCCGCGCTGCTCTCCCCCTCGTGGGGCATGTACGCCGGGTTCGAGCTGTTCGAGCATGTGGCCCGTCCGGGCGCCGAGGAGTACCTGGACAACGAGAAGTACGAGCTGCGGCCCCGGGACTGGGACGCCGCGCTGGCGCAGGGCCGGTCGCTGGCGCCGTTCATCACCACGCTGAACCGGGTACGCCGGGACAACCCCGCCCTGCACCAGCTGCGCAACCTGCGGTTCCACGACATCGACAACCCGGCGCTGCTGTGCTGGTCGAAGCACGACCTCCAGACCGGCAACACGGTGATCGTGGTCTGCTCGTTCGACTCCCGCGAGGTGCAGTGGGGCAACACCACGCTCGACATGCCGGCGCTCGGGCTGGACTGGCACGAGCGGTTCACCGTGCGCGACGAGCTGACCGGCGCCGAGTACGACTGGGGGCAGCGCAACGCGGTACGCCTCGACCCGTACCTGCAACCGGCGCACGTGCTCACCGTGCGCCGCCCGGCCGCACCGGCCCCCGCCGAACCGGAGCAGCCGGCCGCACCAGACCTGACAGTCGAAGACGTACCCGCCGACCTCTCCGGCGGCACCGCCCCGACCGCACCGGCCGACAAGGACGACGCCCGATGGACCAGCTGATCACCGGCGAGGTACACGACCCGCACGCCGTGCTCGGCGCGCACCCGGCCGGCGGGAGCACCACGATCCGGACGCTGCGCCGGGGCGCCGGCGAGGTGACGCTGCTCGTCGCCGGCGAGGCGCACCCGATGAAGCGGGTGCACGACGCCGGTGTCTTCGAGGCGGTGCTCCCCGGCGAGGTGCTCGACTACCGGGTCGAGGTGGACGGCACGACGCACGACGACCCGTACCGTTATCCGCCCACGCTCGGCGACCTCGACCTGCACCTGATCGGCGAGGGCCGGCACGAGCGGCTCTGGGCGGCGCTCGGCGCCCGGGTCTTCGACGAGGGCGTCGCGTTCACCGTCTGGGCGCCGAACGCCCGCGCGGTGCGGCTGATCGGCGACGTGACCGGCTGGGCCCCGGACGACGGGTGGCCGATGCGCTCGCTCGGGTCCAGCGGCGTGTGGGAGATCTTCGTGCCCGGCCTGCCGGTGGGTAGCCGCTACAAGTACCGCATCCTCGGCGCCGACGGCAGGTGGCGGGACAAGGCCGACCCGATGGCCGCGCGCACCGAGGTGCCGCCGGCCACCGCGTCGGTGGTGCACGAGTCACGGTACGAGTGGGGCGACGCGGACTGGCTCGCGCGCCGGTCGCGGCAGGCGCCGCACCAGGAGCCGATGAGCGTGTACGAGGTGCACCTGGGCTCGTGGCGGCCCGGCCTCGGCTACCGGGAGCTGGCCGAGCAGCTCACCGCGTACGTGCTGGAGATGGGCTTCACCCACGTGGAGTTCCTGCCGGTGATGGAGCACCCGTTCGGCGGCTCGTGGGGTTACCAGGTCACCGGCTACTACGCGCCCACCGCCCGGTTCGGCGACCCGGACGACTTCCGGTATCTGGTGGACCGGCTGCACGCCGCCGGCATCGGCGTGCTCCTGGACTGGGTGCCGGCGCACTTCCCGAAGGACGAGTGGGCGCTCGCGCGTTTCGACGGCACCCCGCTGTACGAGCACCCCGACCCGCGTCGCGGCGAGCACCCCGACTGGGGCACGTACGTCTTCGACTTCGGCCGCAACGAGGTCCGCAACTTCCTGGTCGCCAACGCGCTGTACTGGCTCGACGAGTTCCACATCGACGGGCTGCGGGTGGACGCGGTGGCCTCGATGCTCTACCTGGACTACTCCCGCTCCGACGGGCAGTGGGCGCCGAACGTGCACGGCGGCCGGGAGAACCTGGAGGCGATCGCGTTCCTCCAGGAGGTCAACGCCACCGTCTACCGGCACCACCCGGGCGTGCTGATGATCGCCGAGGAGTCCACCGCCTGGCCCGGCGTCACGAAGCCCACCTCCGAGGGCGGGCTCGGTTTCGGGTTCAAGTGGAACATGGGCTGGATGCACGACACCCTGCTCTACACCTCGAAGGACCCGATCTACCGGCAGCACCACCACCATCAGCTCACGTTCTCGCTGGCGTACGCGTGGAGCGAGAACTACGTGCTGCCGATCAGCCACGACGAGGTGGTGCACGGCAAGGGCTCGCTCGCCGGCAAGATGCCCGGCGACACCTGGCAGCGGCTGGCCACCGTGCGGGCGCTGCTGGCGTACATGTGGGCGCATCCGGGCAAGCAGTTGCTCTTCATGGGCTGCGAGCTGGCCGACGACAGGGAGTGGAGCGAGGAACGCGGCCTCGACTGGTACCTCACCCACGACCCGGCCCGCGCCGGTGTGCAGCGGCTGGTCGCCGACCTGAACCGCGTCTACCGGGCCAGCCCGGCGCTCTGGGCGCAGGACACCGACCCGGCCGGCTTCCGCTGGATCGCCGGGGACGACGTGGCCAACAACGCGGTGTCGTTCATCCGGATCGCCCCGGACGGGCAGACGCTGGTGTGCGTGGCGAACTTCTCCGCGCTGCCGCTGGACGACTACCGGATCGGCCTGCCCGCGGCCGGTACGTGGGCCGAGGCGCTGAACACCGACGCGAACCACTACGGCGGATCCGGGGTGGGCAACCTGGGCGAGGTGCACGCGGAGAACATCCCCTGGCACGGCCTGCCCGCGTCGGCCTCCCTGCGTATCCCCCCGCTGGGCGTGCTCTGGCTCCTACCCGCAACTGCCTGAGTGCGAGTACCGCCAGAACAGCCACGGCGGCCGGCACTGAGACAGCGTCTTCGGTTGGGCGGGTTGGTTCAGCGCTCGTTCTGTTCCTGGAAGTCGATGATCGCTTCGCCGTTGTCTCGAGCCCAGTCGGTCAGAACCTTGATCGGCTCGACCAGGGTCTGCCCGAGTGGAGTGAGGCTGTACTCGACGCGTGGGGGTGCCTCGGCGTAGGCGTGGCGTTCGACCAGGCCGTATGCCTGCAGGCGGCGCAGGGTCTGGGTGAGGACCTTGTGGGAGATGCCGCCGATGAGTTGGGCCAGCTCGCCGGGGCGCCGGGGTTGCAGGCTGAGTGCGAACAGCACGATCACCGCCCACTTCTCGGTGATGATCTCGACGGCCAGGCGGGTGGGGCAATCGGCGAGGAAGACCGGGCCCGGGGTGTCGTGCACAAAGTCGAAAGGTACCAGCGGGTTCCTATCGGCTCCGTAGCGTCTTGCGGCGAAGCCCTTCAGGAACGCAAGGAGCCATTCATGCCACGAGTAGTCGTGTTCGACGAGACCGGCGGTCCGGACGTTCTGCGCGTCGTCGACGAGCCGGTCGTCGAGCCCGCGGCCGGCGAGGTACGCGTACGGATCGAGGCCTTCGCGGTCAACCCGCTCGATCAGATGGTCCGGGCCGGGCAGTCCCCGCGGCCCGTGCCGTTGCCGCACGCGCGGCTGGGCGTCGAGGGGACCGGTGTGATCGACGCGCTCGGGTCCGGGGTGACCGGGCTGGCCGTCGGCGACCCGGTCATCCTCGGTGCGATACCCGACTTCGAGACCAGGGGTGCGTACGCCGAGTACACAGTGCTGCCGGCCGACCCGGTCGTGCCACGGCCCGCCGGGCTGGAGCCCGTCGCTGCGGCGGCGCTCTGGGTGTCGTACTTCACCGCCTACGGCGCGCTGGTGGACAGAGCCGGGATGCGGCCCGGGGACCAGGTCCTGATCACCGCGGCGTCGGGCGGTGTCGGGCGGGCCGCGATCCAGATCGCCAACCAGATCGGCGCCGTGCCGATCGCGGTCACCCGGCAGAGCGCCAAAGTGGAGAGCCTGTTGGCTGCCGGAGCCGCCGCGGTGATCGCCACCGACCGGGAGGACATCGGGGAGGCCACCCGGCGGCACACCGGTGGGGTGGGCGCCGACATCATCCTGGACGCTGTCATGGGCCCGGGCCTGGCCGAGCTGTCGCTGGCTGCGAAGCTCGGCGGCACCCTGGCCACGGTGGGCTGGCTGGACCCGCGCCCGGCGTCGTTCCCGGCGAATCCGTCACTGACCATCTATCGCTACATGAGTTTTGCGGACATGGTCGACCCGGTGACTGCCCGGCGCGTCGCCGCGTTCCTGGCCGCTGGTGTCCGCACCGGCGTGCTGCAACCGATGGTGGACCGGGTGTTCACGTTGAACGACATCGTCGAGGCGCACCGGTACCTGGAGAAGGGAACGGCGACGGGCAAGATCGTGGTGACGCCGTGACAGTCGGCCGCCGATCATGAGGTTGACGGCAGTTGTTGATCTCTACAAGGCGGTCAACCTCATGATCGACGCGAAGAGGAGGGGCCGGCGGTCAGACCAGGTCGGCTTCTCGGAGGAGCTTCCAGAGGCCGGCGCCGTCGGGGGCGCTCAGCCACTTCTGGCCGACCGGGCCGGACGACGGCCGTCCGGCGGGGGCGGGCAGGCTGCCGGCCAGCACCGACTGGGTCGGCGACAGCTGCCGGATCGCCACCCCTGCTACGTGGTCCGGGTGCGCGGCGGCGAACTCCCGGTAGATCTCCGGGTCGTGCTGCCCGTCGTCGCCGATCAGCAGCCACCGCACCTCGGGGAACTCCCGGGACAGCCGGGCCAGCGTGGCCCGCTTGTGCTCCCGGCCGCTGCGGAACCACCGGTCGGCGGTCGGCCCCCAGTCGGTGAGCAGCAGCGGCCCGGCCGGGTAGAGGTGGCGGGACAGGAACCGGGTGAGCGTCGGCGCGACGTTCCAGGCGCCGGTGGACAGGTAGAAGACCGGCGCGCCCGGGTGGGCGGTGGCCAGCCGCTCGTACAGCACCGCCATGCCCGGCACCGCCGTGCGGGCGTGCTCGTCCAGCACGAACGTGTTCCACGCGGCCAGCAGCGGCCGGGGCAGCGCGGTCACCATGACGGTGTCGTCGATGTCGGAGAGGATGCCGAACCGGACGGCCGGGTCGAGCACGCGGACCAGCGCCTCCACCGGTTCGGCGTCGGCGACGCTGAGGCGTACGCAGCCCCAGCCGGGGGTGAAGTCGGCCTCGATCACGGTGTCGACGAACCCGCTGCGGTCGGCGGTCACCTCCTGGCGCACGCCGTCGGCCTCGATGGTCACCCGGATGTGCTTGGCGGGCAGCGTGGCGAAGCTGCGCCAGCCCCGCACCTTGTCCAGGCGGCCCCGCCGCCGGGTGTCCGGGCGGCCCAGCAGCACCCGGCAGAGCACCCGCGCCCAGCCCGGGGCGCCGTAGCCCGCGTACGCGATGATGTTGGGCTGCCACCCGGTGCGCCGCAACCGGCGCTCGACCAGGCCGTGCACGGCGTCCTCGAAGCGCGCGGCGCGGTGCAGTCGCGGTACGGCAAGCTGGTCCGGTGGTGTGGGTGGCACGCTGCAACACTGCCACACCCGGCCGGGCCCGGCCACGCGAGTGATCCACACCGATCGGCCCTCGGAGCCGCGTTCCGCCGTGACAGACTGCGGTCGGGGCGACGACGGGGGCGTTGGTCGTGTCGACGACGAAGCGGGACCGGGTGCGGCCGCGTCCGGACGCGCCGGCGCTGGTGGCGTTGCTGCTCGGTGTGGCCGGAGTCGGCTACCGCCTGGTGCTGACGCTGCTCACGGTGCCCGCGTCGAACAGCGACGAGGCCACGTTCGGGCTGGCCGCGCTGCACATCGCCGAGCGCGGTGAGCGGCCGGTCTTCCTCTACGGCCAGCGCTACATGGGCGTGCTGGAGTCCTACCTGGCCGCGCCGCTGGTCGGCTGGGCCGGGCCGAGCTGGCCGGTGCTGCGGCTGCCGCTGCTCGCGCTGTTCGCGGTGTTCCTGTGGCTGGCGTACCGGCTGACCCGCCGCCTGTTCTCCCCCTGGCTGGCGGTCGTCGTGGTGGGCCTGCTGGCGCTCGGCTCGGAGCGGGTGGTCCGCGACCAGCTCACAGTGGTCGGCGGCCGTCCCGAGGTGAAGCCGGCGGTGCTGGCGATGCTGCTGCTCGCGGTCGCGCTCGGCGAGGAGCGGGTCCGGCACCGCTGGCTGGCCACCGGCGCGTTCGGGCTGCTCGCCGGGCTGGCGCTCTGGTCGGACTGGCTGATCGCGCCGTACCTGCTGGTGGCGGGCGTGGTGCTGGTCCTGGCCATGCCCCGGGAGCTGATCGGCTGGCCGGGCGTGCTGCTGGTGGCGGGCTTCGCCGCCGGGATCGCGCCGATGGTGAAGGACAACATCGTCGCGCCGGCCGGACAGGACTCGCTGTCGGTGTTCCGGGAGATCAGCACCAAGGAGGGCGTCGCGCCGTCGCTCGCCGAACGGCTGCGCGGCGGACTGCTGGAGGGGGTGCCGCTGGCGTCGGGCATGTGCCCGATGGACGGCTGCGCGCGCTGGGCGCAGTGGTTCGGCGTGCTCTACCCGGTGCTGCTGGTGGCCGCCGCGGCGCTCGGGCTGGTCGCGTACCGCCGGGCCGCCGACCACGCCGCGCGGGTCCGGGCCGCGGCGATCCTCGCGCTGGTAGTGGGCGCGGCGTTGACCCTGCTGGCGTACGTGCGCAGCCCGCTCGCCGCGACCGACCCGCTGAGCAACTCCAGGTACCTGTCGGTGCTGCAGATCTCGCTGCCGGCCGTGCTGTGGCCGCTCTGGCTGGCCGCCGCGCACGCGCTGCGCAGAACCGCCGGTCCGGCCGCCCGGCTCGGCGGCGCCACGGCGGCCGTGGTGCTGGCCGGGCTGACCGCCGCGACGCTGGCCGGCACCGTGGCGTTCCTGGCCGGCGTGCCGGGCGTACGGGACGAGGAGCGCACGGCCCGCCGCCTGGCCGACACGGTGCGGGACGCCGGTCTGCACGAGGTGTACGGGGACTACTGGACCTGCAACCGGCTGATCTTCAACACCGGGGAGACGGTCGCGTGCGGTGTGCTCGACGGGGCGCTCACGCCGGGGCAGAACCGCTATCCGGCGTACTGGCAGCGGGTGGCGCGCGCGCAACGGCCCGGGTACGTGCTGGACGTCGGCTCCCCCGCCGAGCGCACACTGCGGCGGCTGCTGGGCGACCGCGCCGACGCGGCGGTGGTGGCCGAGGTGGGCGGCAGTCGCGTGTACCACCCCGACCGTGCCGTGCGGCCGTGGCGCTGAGCCCGGCCCGTACGCTGTGCCGGTGCTCATCCTGCTGCCCCCGTCGGAGGGGAAGGCCGAGGCCGGCACCGGCCGCCGGCTGGACCTGTCCCGGCTGTCCCTGACCGAGCTGAACCCGGCCCGGGAGGCGGTGCTGACCGCGCTCGTCGACCTGTGCGCCGGGCCGGACGAGGCGGCGGCCCTGGCCGCGCTGGGCCTCACCGAGGGGCAGCGCGGCGAGCTGCGCCGCAACGCCCGGCTGCGGGAGGCGGCGACCGCCCCGGCCGGGCGGCTCTACACCGGCGTGCTCTACGAGGCGCTGGGCCTGGACACGCTACCGCCCGACGCGCAGCGGGCGGCCCGCCGCCAGGTGCTGATCAGCTCCGGGCTGTGGGGCGCGGTACGCCTCGCCGACCGGATCCCGCCGTACCGCTGCCCGATCGGGGCGCGGCTGCCCGGGCTCGGGGCGCTGTCGGCGTACTGGCGTGGCGCGCTCGGGCCGGTGCTGGAGCCCGCCGCCGGACGCGGCCCGGTGCTGGACCTGCGCTCCGGCGCGTACGCGGCCACCTGGACGCCGCGCGGCGCGCTCGCCGAGCGGACGGTGACGGTGCGGGTGCTGCACGAGCGGACCGTGGACGGCACGCCGACCCGGTCGGTGGTGAGCCACTTCAACAAGGCGACGAAGGGCCGGCTGGTACGGGATCTGCTGCTCGCCGACGCCCGGCCGCGTACCGCCGACGCGCTGGTGGGGGCGCTGCGGGAGCTGAAGTACACGGTCGAGGAGGCGCCCCGGGCGGCCGGGCGGCCCCGGCAGGTCGACCTGGTGGTCACCGAACTCTGACCGGCGGGCTTCCCGCAAATTTTGCTCAAGGCTCGGCCGCATCGGTTCCCGACCCGGCCGTTGGCGGCAACGGTAGAGGTACCCCGACTCTGACCGAGGAGCTGCGCCGATGCTCGCCGAGCCCACCTCGCTGCTCGACCGCCCCCGCCCGTCCCCGCCGCTGGACTGGCTGACCCTGACCGACGCCTTCGAGATCGCCTGCATGGTGCGCTGCACGCCGCCGCCGGCCGCCGACGTACGCCGCCTGGACCCCGGACCGCACCGGGGCGGGATCGCCGAGTTCAACCGCGAGGACGCGGCACACCGGATGCGGCAGCTGCTGGGTCGACTCGACGTGCCGGTGCAGCACGAACTGACCACCGGTGGCCTGCGCCGCCGCTACGAGCTGCACCGGCTGGCGGTGCCGCCGCAGCACCGGGCGACGTACGCGAATCTGCTCACCACGGGCTGGCGGCAGGGCCGCCGGGAGCTGCTCGGCGGGCCGTTCCCGGGCGCCTCGGCGGCGCGGCGGCTCTGGCGGCCCCGGCTGGCGGCGGCGGCCTGGCGGGCGGCGCTGCTCGCCGGCGGCCGGCACGTACGCCGGCACTGCCTCGGCATCCGGCTGGCCGACCGTGACCTGGCCGCGGTGCTGGTCCGCAGCGCGGCGCTGCTGGAGGTGCCGGCGGCGTTGCGGCCGGGCGCGGGCTGCTTCCTGGTGATCGTGCCCAACGGAGAGCACCGGACCCGGATCACCGAGAGCGCGGAGCTGGCCGCCGCCGGCTGACCGGCCCGGCGGCGGGCTTGCGCGGCGGCGGGTGTACGGCGCAGAGTGCAGCCCGTGAGCCGACACTGGCCTGTGCGCGCCGCCGCCCCGCTCGTGCTGGTGCTGCTGCTCGTCTCCGGCCTGGCCGGATGCCGGGACGAGCCGGCCGAGCCGACCCGGATCCGCATCGCCACCGGCAGCCCGACCGCCGTCTACCACGCCTTCGGCCAGTCGCTCGCCGCCGTGCTCAACCGGGAGCTACCCGGGGTACGGGCCGAGGTGGTGGTCACCGCCGCCTCGGCGCAGAACGTCCGGCTGGTCGGGTCCGGCGCGGCGGAACTGGGCTTCACCCAGGCCGACGTGCTCCCGGCACGTGAACCCGAGCATCCGTCCGTGCTCGCCGTGGCCCGCGTCTACGACGACCTGCTGCACCTGGTCACCCGCGCCGGCGGCCCGATCCGCACGCTCGCCGACCTGCGCGGCCGGCGGGTCTCGGTGGGCGCCGACGGGTCCGGCACCGAGATCACCGCCACCCGCCTACTGGAGGTGGCCCAGCTCGACGGCGACCGGATCCGCCAGGAGCACCTCGGGCTGGACGACTCGATGACCGCGCTGCGGGAGGACCGGATCGACGCGTTCTTCTTCTCCGGCGGACTGCCCGTACGCGGCGTCGCCGACCTGGCCGAGCGGACCTCGCTGCGGATCGTGGACCTGGGCGAGTGGACCGAGGCGCTGCGCCGCGGGTACGGGCAGGTCTACGTGACCCGGGACATCCCCCGCTCCATGTACCAGGCGGAGCCGGTCAGCACGGTGGCGAACCCGAACTACCTGATCGTCCGCGCCGACCTGCCCGCCGCGCTGGTGCGCGACGTGACCCGGCTGCTGATGGAGCGCCGGGCGGAACTGGCCGCCGCGCACCCGGCGGCGGGCCGGATGAGCCAGCGGTCGGCGATCGTCACCACCCCGCTGCCGCTGCACCCGGGCGCGGCGCAGTGGTACCGCGCCGCGAAGCCCTGAGCTCGCGCGCGGTCAGCGGGTGGCCGGCTCGCCGTCGTGTCGCGGGCCCACTGGCTCGGCGGTCTCGGCCTCCCCGCCGGCCTCACCCGGATCGTCGGCGGGCGCCGGGAACCACAACTCGGCGACCAGGCCCCGGGGCTCGCCCCGGCGCATGGTGAGCCGGCCGTCCGAGGCGTCCACGAGCACCGCCGCGATGGTCAGCCCGAGGCCCGCGCCGTCCACGTTCTGCACGTCCGGCGCCCGCCAGAACCGTTCGGTGGCCTGGTCGAGCTGGCTGGCCGTCATGCCCGGGCCGGTGTCCCGGACGGTGAGCGTCGTACCGCCCTCGGCGGCGCGGACCGTCACCGTCACCTCTCCCCCGGCCCCGCTGAACTTCACCGCGTTGTCGATCAGGGCGTCCAGCGCCTGGTCGATGGCGGTGGGTACGGTGCGGGCGTACACCGGCTCGCCGTCCGCGTCCAGGCGCAGCGCGACGTCGCAGTGCCGGGCCAGCGGCAGCCAGGCGGACACCCGGGACGCGGCGGTGGCGGCGGCGTCCACGGTGACCCGCTGGTTCTCCTCCCGCTCGGCGCGGGCCAGGGTCAGCAGCGCGTCGAGCACGGTGGCCAGCCGGTCGGTCTCCTCCAGCGCCAGCCGGTGCTCGGCCCGCCCGTCCGCGTCGCTGAGGCTGGGACCCAGTTCCTCGACCCGCAGCCGCAGCGCGGTCAGCGGGTTGCGGAGCTGGTGGCTGGCGTGCGCGACGAAGGCGCGCTGCCGGTCCATCACGTCGGAGACCGCGTCGGCCATGTCGTTGAAGCTCGTCGCGAGCCGGCGCAGCTCGGGTGGGCCGAGCCGGGGGCGCACCCGCGCGGTCCGGCGGCCCTCGGCGATCTCGTGGGTCACCGCGTCCAGCTCGGTGACCGGGCGCAGCACCCAGCCGGCCAGCCCGAACGCGGTCGAGACGCAGGCCAGCACCGCGAGCAGGCCGATGCCGGCCAGCAGCAGCCACCACGCGCTGACGGTGCGGCGCACCCCGTCCGCCGGGCTGGTGGTCACCACCGCGCCGAGCACCTCGCCGCCGTCGTTGATCGGCACGGCCGTCACCACCGGCCCGCCGTCCCACGGCCAGACCGACTCGGGGCCGCTGAACTGCTGCCCGGACAGCGCGGTGTCGAGCGCCGCGCCGGTGCCCGCGCCCGGCTCCCAGGCCGACGAGGCGGCGACGGTACGGCGCTCCCGGTCCACCACCGCGGCACCGATGCCGTAGAGGGCGTCGTAGGCGGCCAGTTCCCCGTCGAGCGGACCGGGGCTGCCGCCGCGCAGCGCCGGGCCGGCGAGCGAGGCGAACCGGGTGGCGTCGGCGAGGCGGTCGGCGCGTACCCGGTCGGTCTCCCGGGAGGCCAGCGTGAACGCCAGCGGCGTCTCCAGGGCGATCAGGACGAGCACCATCAGCAGCAGGTAGCTGATCACCAGTCGGCGCCGCACGGGCCCCTCCTCACGCGCCGCGGAGCCGGTAACCGACCCCGCGCACGGTCTCCACCAGCGTCGCGTCGCCGAGCTTGCCGCGCAGCGACCCGACGTGCACCTCCACGGTGTGCCGGTCGGCCCAGGTGGTGCCCCACACGTCGAGCAGGATCCGCTCGCGCGGCACCGCCACCCCCGGCTGGCGGGCCAGCGAGAGCAGGATGTCGAACTCCTTGCGGGTGAGCGACACGTCCCGGCCGTCCACGCTCACCGTCCGGCCGCCGACGTCGATGCGCACCGGCCCGGCCTCGATGAGGTGACGCTCCGGGACGGTGTGCGCGGCGCGGCGCAGCACCGCCTCGATGCGCGCCTGCAACTCCACCATCGAGAACGGCTTGACCACGTAGTCGTCGGCGCCCAGCCGCAGGCCCAGCACCCGGTCGCGTTCCTCGCCACGGGCGGTCACCGCGATGATGCCGAGCTGGCTGCTGCGGCGGCGCAGCTCGCGGCACACCTCGGTGCCGTCGCCGTCGGGCAGCGTCAGGTCGAGCAGCACCAGGTCGCAGGGGGCGGCGGAGAGCGCCGCGGCGACTGTGGCGGCGTGTTCCACCTGGTAGCCGCGCCGGGTCAGCGCGGACGACAGCGCGGCGGCGACCCGACGGTCGTCCTCGACCAGGAGGATCCGCACCCGTTCCTCCCTCCGCTCGACGTGTGCCCTGCGAATGGTGGCAGACGCGCCGCCGGGACGCGAGGCCGCTCTAGGCTGCTGGCGTGATCTACAAGATTCTCTCCGACGACGAGTGGGCGCGGGCACGGGCGGACGGGCGGTTCGCCGGCACCGCGATGGACCGGCAGGACGGCTACGTCCACCTGTCCGCCGCCGACCAGGTGGTGGAGACGGCGCGGAGGTTCTTCGCCGGGGT
Source organism: Micromonospora sp. C41 (assembly GCF_018070485.1). Classification (NCBI taxonomy): domain Bacteria; kingdom Bacillati; phylum Actinomycetota; class Actinomycetes; order Micromonosporales; family Micromonosporaceae; genus Micromonospora; species Micromonospora sp. C41. Next base: position 113,035 of record NZ_JAGPXP010000018.1, read on the forward strand.
CACCGGCCTGACCGTGCTCGCGGTGGACGAGTCCCGGCTCGGCGACGCGCTGCGCTGGGAGGCCTCCCGCGGCGGCGCGCTGTTCCCGCACCTGTACGCCGCGCTGCCGGTGGACGCTGTCGTCGCCGCGCATCCGCTGCCGGCCGACCGGCCCGCCGCCGACGCGGTGGCCGAACTGCTCGGGTGAGCGCTCGTTATGCTGCGTCGAGCCCGCCCGACGGCGCGACGCGCCCTGCCACGATGCGAGTTGAGATGACTGACAGCAACGACCGGTCCGCCTCCGTCTTCGTCCACCCGACGGCCGACGTGGAGGACGGCGCCAAGGTCGGCGACGGCACCAAGGTCTGGCACCTGGCGCACATCCGGTCGAGCGCGCAGGTCGGCGCCGGCTGCGTGATCGGCCGCAACGTCTACGTCGACGCGGGCGTCACGGTGGGCGACCTGGTGAAGATCCAGAACAACGTCTCGGTCTACCAGGGCGTGACCATTGAGGACGAGGTGTTCGTGGGTCCCTGCGCCGTGTTCACCAACGACTTCCGCCCGCGCGCCCAGAATCCGGACTGGACGATCACGCCGACGCTGATCCGGCGTGGCGCCTCGATCGGCGCGAACGCCACGCTCGTCTGCGGCATCGAGGTGGGCGAGTACGCGATGATCGCCGCCGGTTCGGTGGTGACCCGCGACGTCAAGCCGTACCAGCTGGTGGCCGGCAACCCGGCCCGGCCGAAGGGCTGGGTCGACGCCAAGGGCGAGGTCGTCTCCCGCGACGTCGACAACCCGCCGCACCAGGGCTGACCAGGCGACAGGGGGCGACGACCAGGCCGGTCGTCGCCCCCGTCACGGTTACGCCTCAGCCGCAGAGCCGGCCGATCTCGTCCCGGAAGCGGTCCATCGGGTTCGACCCGGCCGGGCCGAGCAGGTACTCCTTCAGCTCCCGTCGCGCCCCGGTCATCGGGTCGTCGCCGGACCGCGTCACGTCGAGGATCTTCGCCAGCTCGCCGCAGTCCGCCGAGAGCAGGTACGCCGCGCGCGCGGTCGGGAACTGCCGGCGGAACTCGTCCTCGGACAGACCGGCCGGGTTCGCCACCACGTACGGCCGCTCGCTCTGCACGAAGTCGGAGACCACGCTGGACACGTCGCTGACCAGCAGGTCGGTGACGTTGAAGCAGTCGAACAGCCCCGGCGTGCGGCCGGTGACCACCAGGTGCGCGGTCCCGTCCAGCGAGGACGGATCGGTGTCGCCGCCGGCCGCCTTGATCCGGCCCACGATGCGCTCGTGTACGGCCCGCGCCTTCGCCGACCGGCTGCCGGTCAGCGGGTGCGGCTTGTAGATGACCCGCACGTCACCGGCGGCGAGCAGCCCGGAGACGATCCGCTCCCCCATCAGCACCAGCGAGGTGTGGTACGGGTCGTCGTCGAGCCAGCCCTCCCAGGTGGGCGCGTAGAGCACGGTGAAGCGGTGGTCGGCGGCGCCGGAGCCGAACGTGTGCACCCCGGCGAGCTGCGGCCGGCCGACCTCCACGATGTCGCGGTCCAGCACGCCGACGTCGGCGCGCGCGTACCGCTCCCGCCCGGCCGGCCCGGCCACCCAGACCTCGTCGTACACCTTGCTGTACGGATTCACGCTCGCCTGCTTGTCGCTGTCGCCGTGGCCGACGAAGACGTGCTTGACGCCCGGTTCCCGCAGCAGGTGGATGTTGGCGCCGACGTTCGCGGCGTACAGCGCCACGCGCAGCGAGCTGAGGTCGAGGTTCATGAAGTCGACGCCGGCCGGCACGCAGATGACCGGCAGCCGGGTGTCGGCGAGCTGCTCGAACGCGTCAGCGGCGCGCAGCAGAACCACCGCGCGGCGGCCGGTCGCCTCCACCGGGGCGAGCCACATGTTGGCCTGGTAGACGTCCTTGGCCGGGCCGGCGAAGTAGAGCGCGACCTCGGGCCGTTCCCGGGCCATCCAGTCGTGCACGGCGGGCAGCACGCCCGGCTGGCTGCCCCGGCCGCGCAGCGCGGTCAGCGCCAGCACCGCGGCGGTGACCAGGCCGGCGGCGAGCGTCACCAGGCCGGTGACCACCACCGGGGCGACCTGGTCGCGCGCGGCGGCCACCACCGCCGCCGGCACCAGAAGCACGTTGAGCAGCGGCATGTTCAGCCCGGCCAGCCACCGCGCCCAGGCCGGCGGCACCGGGACGCGCCGCAGCGCGCCGAGGTCGATGTTGCGGGTGTACGCCGGGGGGTCGACCCGCCCGTCGATCACCTTCGTCACCGCGTTCGTGGCTACCGCAACGGTCCAGAGCGCGGCGGGCAGCAGCAGCACCGCGATCGTGCCGGCCACGCCGGGGCGGGCCGAGACGACCACCAGCAGGACCACCGACAGGTCCCGCACCAGCCGCCGGAAGGTCTCGCCGAGCCCGGCCTTGTCGAGCAGTTCGGCGGTCGGAGTGTGCCGCCCGGCCAGGGCCAGTTCACCGGCGAAGGCGACCACGGCGGCCACCGCGAACGGCACCACCAGGCCGAGTACTCCGGAGAGGACCATGACCGCGTAGCCGAGGAGCGTCGCGCCCACCGCGGCGAGACCCTGCTGGCTGCGAATTCTGCTCAACAACGACACGCTCCCTGTCTGCCCCGACGTCGGCCAGGTTCGATTCGGACCGCTGCGACCCTAAACGGGTCACATGACACAAGTATTGCCGGGGTGTCCGGCAGGTGAACGGCGGACGCCGATCGGCTGGTGGCGACACGCGACGGGCCCCGGCCGTGATCACGGCCGGGGCCCGGTACGCGCGTGTGCGGTCAGCCTCCGATGACCACCCGGCGCACGCCGGTCCAGCGCTCCGGGTCGGTGACCCGCCGGCCGTCCACGAGCACCGTCACGCCGGGCAGGTCGGCCGGGGACAGCGTGCGGTACTCCGCGTGGTCGGCCTGGATCACCGCGGCGCCGAGCGGCTCGCCGTCGTAGCCGGGCAGGCCGTGCGCGGCCAGCTCCTCGTTGCTGTACATCGGGTCCGACACGTACGGCACCGCGCCCCGGCGGCGCAGCGCCTCGACGGTCGGGAAGACGCCGGAGAAGGCGGTCTCCTTGACGCCACCCCGGTAGGCGGCGCCGAGCACCAGCACGCCGACCCCGGTCAGGTCGCCGTACGCGGCGGCGAGCAGGTCGACCGCGTACTCCGGCATGGCCGCGTTGGCCTCGCGGGCCGAGCGCACCACGGTGGCGGCCGGGTCGTTCCACAGGTACATCCGCGGGTAGATCGGGATGCAGTGGCCGCCGACCGCGATGCCCGGCGAGTGGATGTGGCTGTACGGCTGCGTGTTGCACGCCTCGATGACCTTGGTGACGTCCACGCCCACAGTGTCGGCGAAGCGGGCGAACTGGTTCGCCAGGCCGATGTTCACGTCCCGGTAGGTCGTCTCGGCGAGCTTGGCCAGCTCGGACGCCTCGGCCGAGCCGAGATCCCACACGCCGTTGGGGCGGTCCAGGTCGGGCCGCTCGTCGAAGTCGAGCACCGCCTCGTAGAACCGGACGCCGTGCGCGGCCGACGTCTCGTCGATGCCGCCGACCAGCTTCGGGTAGCGGCGCAGGTCGGCGAAGACCCGGCCGGTGAGCACCCGCTCGGGGCTGAACACCAGGTGGAAGTCGGTGCCGGCGGTGAGGCCGGACCCCTCGGCGAGCATCGGCGCCCAGCGGTCGCGGGTGGTGCCGACCGGCAGCGTGGTCTCGTAGCTGACCAGCGTGCCCGGCTTCAGCCCACGGGCGATGGCCCGGGTGGCGTCGTCCATCCAGCCGAAGTCCGGCACGCCCTCGGCGTCCACGAACAGCGGCACGACCACGACGACCGCCTCCGACTCGGCGACCGCGGCGGCGGTGTCGGTGGTGGCCGACAGCAGGCCGGCGGCGACCGTCTCCTTCAGCTTGACGTCCAGGTCGGCCTCGCCCGGGAAGGGCACCGCACCGTCGTTCACCAGCTGGACGACCCGCTCGGAGACGTCGGCCCCGATCACCCGGTGCCCCTTGGACGCGAACTGCACGGCCAGCGGCAGACCGATCTTGCCGAGCGCGACGACGCAGATGTTCATGAACTACTTTCCTCCTCGGGGGAGCCGGCGCCGAAGACGGGCCGCGACCCGGCGAAGCGTCACCGGCCAGACGGTGAACGCCAAGTGACCTTTGTGGTTGTTGTTGATCGTGACCAGATGCAGTCGGGTGCCGTCGCGGTACACCACCCGGTGGATCAGCGGCGGCCGGAACCCCCGCACCGGGACGGCGGCGCTGTCCGCCACCCGGACCCGGACCGCCCGGGTCGTTCCCGCCGGACCGAGGTCGGCGGCCAGATCCGGGAGCCGGAACGTGGCCTCCACAGTCGTGCCCATCGGGTCGGCCGGCAGCAGCCGCACGGCGGCCTCCGCCTCACCCACCCGCACGGACATGTCCCCGCCGACCAGGTCGGCGAGATCCGGCCGGGGACTGCGGGCGAGGATCTGCACCCGCCGGTCACCGTCGGGCCCGGTCACCGAGCGTACCGAAACCGCGGTCAGCGCGGCGAGCCACCGGCTCGCCGCCGGCTCCAACTCGTACCATTCGTCACTCAGGCCACCCGCCTCACCGAAGCCCGGGAACGCGGCGAACCAGCGCTGGTCGCGGACCACCGTCGAGGGCAGGCCGTCGGCGGCGGTCAGCCGGATGATCGCCACCAGGTCCTCCGGCCGGCCGTACGCGGCCGTGCCGACGAGCACGCGGGTGGCCGCGTCGAGCCGGTCGCGGATGCCGTCGGTGAGGTACTCCCGGACCAGCTTGCCGACCCGCGACCGGACCTGCTCCCGGGTCTCGGCGTCGAGCTTGAGGTAGTCGGGGCGGAACAGCTTCGCGATCTCCCAGGCGAAGTGGCGCCGCAGCACCGCGTCGCGCCGCTGCCCCGGTTCCACCATGTCGGCCACGAACCGGACGATGCGCTCCACGCACTCCAGCCGGGCGAGATGGTCGCTGCGGTAGGTGATGTTCGTGGAGTTGAGGCGCTTGACCGCGAAGTAGTAGTCGTAGTCGGCGAGCACCGAGATGCGGGCCGCCCGCAGGCACGCCTCCAACGTGAACGGCTGGTCGCTGCCGACCGCCATGTCCTCCGGGAAGCGCAGGTGGTGACGCTCGATCAGGTCCCGCCGGAACAGCTTCGTGTTCGACAGCGAGAACGGCAGCGGCGAGTCGAACAGGTCGATGTCGGACCGGGTCCGGTCGTAGATCTCCTGGTGCACGTAGCGCTTGTTCACGCCGACCATGCGGCCGAGCACCACGTCCGAGCCCCACCGGTCGGCCGCCGACACCAGCCGCTCCAGCGCCTCGCGGCCCAGGTGGTCGTCGGCCCCGATGAAGAACACGTACCGGCCGGTGGCCAGGTCCAGCGCCCGGTTGCTGGGGGCGGCCGGCCCGCCGGAGTTGGGCTGGTGCACCACCGTCAGGACCGAGGGGTACGCCGCCGCGAACCGCTCCAGCTCCGCGCCGCTGCCGTCGGTGGAGCCGTCGTCGACCGCGACGATCTGCAGCCGGTCGTGCCCGATCGTCTGGTTGACGAGCGACTCGAGGCAGGTGGTGAGGTCCGGCATGGTGTTGTACACCGCGACGACGACCGTGACGTCCGGTCGGCTCACCGCCCGGCCGCCGTCCGGGCCGAGGTGTCGATCGTGACGGCGCCCCGTGCCGCGGCTGCCGCCCCCAGGTCCGCCGCAGAGATCGCCCCGTCAGAACCCATGCCCGTCCGTCTCCGTGTCAACCACTGTCGCACGTGCGACCCGAGCGAGTGTACGACAAGCGCGGCGCGGGAGGCCGATGCCCGGCCGTGCCGGGAAGCCGGTGTCGCCGTTGCTACCCTGCACCCGGCTCCGGGCGAGCGCTCCCGCCGGCCGCCGACGCCCCGGACGCCGACGCCGGGGGCGAAGATCACTCGGACAGGACCACGCATGACCGCACCGACGCGCGGCCAACAGCCGCCCGCGGAGACGGTTTCCCAGCACCGGGCCTCCTTCGGGCACCGGCTGGCGACCGCCTTCCGCAACGCCCTGCCCGCGCTCGTCGGCTACGTCGCCGTGCGGGCCGTCGGGCTGGTCACGCTCTGGCTCTGGGCCCGCGCCACCGGGGCCCGGCCGGCCGCGCTGCTCACCGGGTCCGACGGCGTGTGGTACCTGCGGATCGCGCGCGACGGCTACGACGGCTACGCCCGGGTCCAGAGCGACATGGCCTTCTTCCCGCTCTATCCCCGCCTGGTCGGGGCGCTGGAGCCGTTGACCCCGCTCGGCGCGCGCGCCACCGCGCTGGCGGTCGCCGCCGTCGCCGCGCTCGCCGCCGCCTGGGGTCTGTTCGCGGTCGGCGAGCGGCTGTACGACCGCCGCGTCGGCATCCTGCTCGCCGTGCTCTGGGGCGTGCTGCCGCACAGCATCGTGCAGAACATGAGCTACAGCGAGGGGATCTTCACCGCGTTCGCCGCCTGGTCCCTGTACGCGCTGCTGCGCCGCTCGTGGCTGCTCGCCGCCGTGCTCAGCCTGTGCGCCGGACTGACCCGGCCGACCGGCTCCGCGTTGCTCGCCGTGGTCTGCCTCGCGGCGCTGATCGCGGCGCTGCGCCGCCGCGACGGCTGGCGCCCGTGGGCCGCGCTGGTGATCGCCCCGGCCGGCTGGGTCGGGTACCTGGCCTGGGTGGGTTGGCAGACCGGGCGGCCGGACGGCTGGTTCCACATCCAGGACGCCGGCTGGGGCACCACCTTCGACTTCGGCGCCGACACGGTCCGGGTGGCGCAGCGCGTGCTGGCGCAGCCCACGGCGCTGACCATGTACGTGGTGACGCTCGTGGTGCTGATCGCGCTGGCGCTGTTCGTGCTCAGCGCCCTCGACCGGCAGCCCTGGCAGCTCCTGCTCTACAGCGGCCTGATCCTGCTCACCACGCTCGGCGCGGCCGGCTACTACCACGCCAAGGCGCGCTTCCTGCTGCCCGCGTTCCCGCTCCTGCTGCCGGTCGCCGTCGCGCTGGCCCGGGCCGGCTGGGCCCGGGCCGTCACCGTGCTGGCCCCGCTGCTGATCGTCTCCGCCTACTTCGGCGGCTACGTCCTGATCATCTGGAACCGGTCGCCGTAGGCGCGCCGCTCAGTTGCTGAACGGCCGCACGTCCCAGAGCCACACGTCGTCGACCTGGCGGCCCGGCCCGTACAGGGCGTCGAGCACCACGCGCAGGTCTTCCTGCCGGCGGTGCTTGGGCAGCGCCACCGCGTCCGCACGCCAGTAGCGGGCGTCGGCGCGGGCCTGGGCGACCTCGGCCGGCGTCACGTCGGTGCCGCGCTTGCCCTCCGCGACCAGCGTGAGCAGCTTCGCCGTCGGCTGCGGCTCGACGCCCCACCGCCCGGTCGGGTCCTCCTTGGACGTGGGGGCGAGGAAGTAGCCCTGCGGGACCGCGAACTCGGCCAGCGCCGCCGAGCCCCAGTAGACCGAGGTCATGTTCGCCACCGGCACCGGCACCAGGGTGCGGCCGGGGGCCACGTGGTCACGCCAGGTGCCGGCGGTGACGAAGTCCGGCACCGCGGGACGGCCCTGGGCCGGCAGCGGGGTGGGCAGGATCGGCACCAGCGCGGCAGCCACCGCGACGACAGCGATCCGGGCCGGCAGCCGGTCCCCGTCACGCGCGAGACTCGCCACCCGGTCCAGGGCCAGCGCCAGCAGGACACCCACGGCCATGGTGGTGATGAACCCGAAGCGGGCCACCACCACGGCGTCGAAGACCGGAAGGTGCTGCAGCAACGCGAACGGCGCCGGGATCGTGGTCCGCTCGGTGCCCCAGGTCCAGGTGGTGCCCATCGACAGCAGCGCGCACACCACGGCGACCAGGGTCAGCACCCGGACGGTGACCTCCCTGCGCAGCCACCACGCGGCGGCGACCGCCACCACCACCAGCGACCAGCCGAAGAAGCTGACCTGCTCGGTGGTGTTCGGGCCCCACCCGCCGGCGCTGGTCGGGCTGCCGGCGATCGACTCGGTCGCGTAGCGCACGTAGGAGCCGAGCTTCAGGGCGTAGACGTCGGGGCCGCCGGGGTGCCCCATCCGGTGCTGCGGCCCGAAGAACTGCATCCACAGCGGGTACGCGGTGACGACAGCGACCAGCGCGCCGGCCACCCCCAGCCCGCCCAGCAGCCGGGGGGCGCGCCGCAACGCGACCTTCGGCGCCAGCGCGAGATGGGCCAGCGCGGCGAGCAGGCAGCCGAGCGCGAGCAGGAAGAGGATCTCCACGCTGATGAAGAACTGTGCCGCGATCAGCGCGCCGAGCACCAGCCCGTCCCGCAGCACCCGACCGCCCCGGGCCAGTGCCAGCACCCGCCAGCCGATCAGCGGCACCAGCCACTGCGCGGTCATGTGCGGGTGCCCGTTGCTGTGCGACACCAGCGCCGGCGCGAACGCGCAGAACAGGCCGCCGACGAACGCGGCGGCACGGGACCGCACCACGTGCCGGGACAGCACGTGGTACCAGGCGTAGCCGGTGCCGACCAGGTTGAGCGTCATCAGCAGCACGTACGCCGTCGGGGCGCCGAACAGCAGCGTCACCGGCGACAGCAGGATCCCGGGCAGCTGCATGCCGACGTTGGTCATCAGGTTCACGCCGTCGGGGGCGTTCTGCGCGGTGGTGAAGAACGGGTTCTCCAGGTGCCGGACCGCGTGCGCCGCGTACGCCAGCATCCACTCGTTGAATCCCTGGTCGTCCGGGCGGCTGCCGAGCAGGCGTCCGTCCGGGTTGCGCCACCCGCGGGCGGTCACCAGGAGCGCCCAGGCCAGGTAGACCGCCGCGACGACGCCGTCCCACCGGCTCCACCGCCGGACCGGCCGCTCGCCGGTCCCGTCGCCGGCCTCGGTGCGGCCGCCGTCGTCCGTCCCGGTCTCCGCCGGCTCCGGCGCCCGGCGGACCTCCGTGTCGCCGGGCGAGGTATCGCCGGGAGTGGCCGCAGCGGGGTCGGTGGGACGGGTGTCCGGAACGGTCATGAGGCAGGAGTTTACGGCTGCGCGGCGTCGTCGCCCGGCACCCCCCGGGCCGCCCGCCCGGCGCGTCTCCACGGCCTGGTCAGCGCCGCGTCGAGCGCCGCCACGGCCAGCACCACCAGGCTGATCCGCAGGTAGATCGCCTCCTGGATGCCGAACCGGCTGTACTCCCCGGCGGACAGCATGAGGCTGGCGAGCACACTGACCAGGCTCACCACCACACCGAGCACGCCGGCCAGGACGAGCCACGGCCGCCGGCGGACCGCGCCGGTGAGCACGCACGCCAGCACCATCGCCACGACGGCGCCGGCGAGCAGAGGAAGCACCAGGTCGCGGCGCGGGTACCAGACCCTCTCGACCGCGTCCGGCAGCATCGACACCGGGCGGCCGTACGTGTGCAACTCGGTGCTGCCCAGCGCCATCGGCAGGATCCGGCCGACCATGATCTCGCGGTAGTGATCCGGCTCGGCCATCGCGTACCGGAAGCCGATTGCCATCTCGTGCTCCTCGGCCCACCGCTGCAGTTCGGGGCAGTTCGCGTACGCCTCGGAGAACTTGCGGACGTTCCACCGCCGGACCAGGCTCGGGTCCTCGATCGCCACGCACCGCGGCATGCCGAGCTCGCGGTGGTAGACCTGCCGAATCTCCGGGTCGCGCTGCACCTCGACCATCAGCCGGTAGAGGAACGTCTCGTCGGTCTGCGAGCGGCCCGACGCGCTCCACTTGGCGAACGTCTCGTCGGTGGGACCGAGCAGCGCCGCGTTCCAGCCCAGCCCGGCGCCGATCGCGACCAGCGCCACCACCGCCGCCCAGCGGTGCGGGCGGCTGCGCCACGCCAGCACCGCCAGCACCGCCGGCACCAGCGCGATGAACAGCAGCATGTCCTGCCGGACGAACATCCACCACACGGTCACCACGACCGTGGCGGCGAGCAGCGGCCACGAGCGCCGGCGCACCCAGAGCACCAGCAGGCCGAACGCGAGCAGGCCGAGGCTGATGGAGAGCGACTCGGCGGTCAGCGTGTGGTCCCACACGTAGACCGCGCGGGTCAGCGCCAGCACGAACAGCGCGACCCCGGCGCAGACCCGGGCGGTCGTGCCGCGCAGCATCGTCCAGAGCGCCAGCACGAGCACCACCCACGCCGCGGTGCTGATCAGGGCCTGCGTCCACGCGCGGGCGGGATCGCTGCCGGCCAGCGTGTAGAGCAGCGGGGTGCCCCACAGTCGCGGCGCGTGCCCGGTGAAGGAGAGCGTCGCGGTCGGGTTCGGCCCGTCGAGCAGCCCGGCGTACGACCGGGTGTCGAAGGTGCGGAACGCCTCGGCCCGCGCGGCGATACTCAGCCGCGCGGCGACGAACGCGACGACCAGACCCGCGAGCACGAGCTGCGCGGGGCGCGGCCGGGGACGCGGCCGCCGGGCGGCGGGCGGCTCAGCCGGCTCCTGCGGGCGCTCTTGAACGACCGACGACTCGACCATGACGGGATTTCCTCGCGCTCGTGCCGGCCTTGTCGGCGTCCAGAAGCGGAATGCCCCGATGTTAGCCTGGATCGCCCGCGTGGGGGTTCCCCTCACCGGCCGGCGCAGCCGGTTCCGCGGGGCGCCCACGGACGCCGCCCCGGTCGGACGGACAGTCAATCGGAGGGATCACCCACATGAAGGTCGTCAGCATCGTTGGCGCCCGGCCCCAGCTGGTCAAACTCGCACCGATCGCCGCGGCGTTCGCCGCCACGGAGCACGAGCACGTCATCGTGCACACCGGGCAGCACTACGACGCCGACCTCTCCGACGTCTTCTTCTCCGGGCTCGGCATCCCCGACCCGGACGTGCACCTGGGCATCGGTTCCGGCAGCCACGGCGTGCAGACCGGCAAGACGCTGGCCGCCCTCGACCCGGTGCTCGCGGCCGAACGACCCGACTGGGTGCTGGTGTACGGCGACACCAACTCCACGCTGGCCGGCGCGCTGTCCGCGGTGAAGATGCACCTGCCGGTGGCCCACCTGGAGGCGGGGCTGCGTTCGTTCAACCGCCGGATGCCGGAGGAGCACAACCGCGTCCTCACCGACCACTGCGCCGACCTGCTGCTGGCGCCCACCGAGGAGGCGGTGCGCCACCTGTCCGCCGAGGGCCTGGCCGCCCGTTCCGTGCTGGTCGGCGACGTGATGGTCGACGTGTGCCTGCGGGTCCGTGACGCCGTGCTGGCCGGTGACCAGCCGCGTCCCGAGCTGCCGGCCGGCATCGACCCGGACGCCCCGTACCTGCTGGCCACGCTGCACCGGGCGGAGAACACCGACGACCCGGCGCGGCTGGCCGCGCTGGTGGGCGCGCTCGCCGAGCTGCCGGTGCCGGTCGCCCTGCTGGCGCACCCGCGCCTGCTGGCCCGCGCCGAGGAGCACGGCATCAAGCTGGGTGGCGGCGCGCTGCACGTGGGCCGGCCGCTGCCGTACGGCGGCATGGTGGCCGCGGTGCTCGGCTCCGTCGGTGTGGTGACCGACTCGGGCGGCCTGCAGAAGGAGGCGTACCTGCTGGACCGGCCCTGCACCACGCTGCGCCCGGAGACGGAGTGGGTGGAGACCCTCGCGGACGACTGGAACCGGCTGGTTCCGGACCCGTCCGCGCTGGGCGCCGACGGCTGGGTGCGGACCGCCACCCGGCCCCAGCCGGCCGCCGCGCGCGGCAACCCGTACGGTGACGGCCACGCGGCCGAGAACGTGGTCCGGGTGCTCGCCGAGCACGCCCGCTGAAGTCGGACCGGCCCGCCGGGCGCCGTCGCGATCGACGGTGCCGGCGGGCCGCTTCACGTGGTGCGGCAGGCGGCGTCAGGCCGCCGCGGTGAGCTGCGCCAACGGGGGCGGGTCGAGCGAGGTGGTGGCGACCACGTTCGGGAAGCGGCGGGCCAGCCGCCAGCCCAGCGTGATGGACAGCGCGTCGGAGGCCACGATCAGGTCGACCGGGTCGCGCTCCAGGTCCAGTTCGGACAGCCGCTTGTCGGCCAGCCGGGACAGCACCAGCGGGCGCACGTTCGAGTACGCCTTCATGAACACTCGCTTGTGGAACGCCCGGCTCAGGCGCTCCTGCCGCCGGCTGAGCCCGCTCGCCGTGCCGCCGCCGGCCAGCCGGCTCAGCCCGCGGGCCACTCGCCGGGGCCCGCTGGTGACCACGATCCGTTCGGTACGCAGCAGCGGATGCCGCTTCTCGGCGGCGCCGAGGGTGAACAGCCGCACGTTGGGCCGGCCGGCCAGGTCCGCCCAGTTGGTGTCGCTGAGGACCACCACGTCCAGCCGGGCGCCCTCGTCGAGGAGCCGCTCGGCCAGCGCCACGACCTTCTCGTGCGGTTTGTGGTTGAACGCCAGCAGCAGCGCCCGCGGCGTGCGGGACGCGCCCGCGGTGGGCGGCTGGTTGCCGGCTGCGTCGTCGAACGTCACGATGCGATCCTTCCCGCCTCGATCTTGCGCCGCACCATCGAGCGCAGCCTGGCCTCCAGCGGCGCCGTGACCGCCTGCCGGGTGAACGTGTCGGCGTGCGCGCGCGCCTCGGCACGCTGCTTCGCCGACATGTCCCGGGCCGCCTTGCCGGCGGCGATCATCGACTCGGCGATGTCGTGCACGTCGAGGCTCTCCGGGTTGAACCAGAGGGGATAGCCGGCCAGCACGTCCTGCGCGGCGATGCCGGGCGCGTGCACCGAGACGATCGGGCTGCCGCTCGCCATGTACTCGAAGATCTTCCCGGAGGTGACGTACCGCGCGCCGCCGGCCAGGAAGACCAGCACGTCGCTGTCCTGGTAGACCTTGCCGACCTCGGTCTTGGAGACCGGGCCCCGGTAGTGGATGCCGTACTCGGGCAGCGCGTGCCCCTGCTCGCCCTCGACCAGGCCGAGCCGCGCGATGAGGTCGGTCTTACCCTGCTTGAAGTAGCCGAGGTGACCGTGGATGTTCAGCTCCGCGTCGGCCAGGTCGGGATGCCGCCGGGCGATCTGGAACGCCTCGGCCATCTGCTCCACCGGCTGGGTGCTGTTCATGGTGCCGAGGAAGGAGAAGCGCAGCGGGCGGTCACGGTCCGACTCGGACGGCGGCGTGGGCGCGTCGAGCTGGGTCAGCAGATCCGGGTCCCAGCCGTTGGGGACCACCATCATCCGGTCCGCGGCGTTCGGGTAGCGGTCGGCGTACCAGGCCAGCAGCGGCTGGTTGACGAAGATCGAGGCGGAGGCGTCGCGCAGGATCCGGCGCTCCCAGCGCCAGGCGGGGTGGCCCGGCTCGTACCCCGGCTCCTCGGTGAACATGTTGAGCGTCCAGGCGTCGCGGTAGTCGACGGCGAACGGCACGCCGGTGGCCTTGTGGATCATCCAGGCGGCGGCGAACGAGGCGAACGGGTTGCCGGTCGCGAGCACCACGTCGAAGCGCCGCCGGGCGTGCATCCGCAGCGCCTTGCGCACCGACGCCAGCGCCCAGGACAGGTAGTGCTCGGGGAAGAACTTCTTCAACCCGAAGTTGTAGAGGTTGCGGGCCAGGATCGGCGACATGCCCCGGAACCGGCCGTAGGCGTGCAGGTCACGTTCCCAGGCGAAGTGGCTGATGTTGGGCCGCTCCACCTGGACCGACGGGTGCACGGTCTCGGCCAGCTGCTCGTCGACCGAGCCGATCACGCGGTGCAGGAACGACAGCGGCGACGCGAAGGCGGTCACGTCCCAACCGTGCTCGGCCAGGTAGTTCGCGGTGGCCCGGGCCCGGTACACGCCGCTGGCCCGCGACGGCGGAAAGTAGAAGGACAGGTACAGGATGCGCGGTCGGCGCGTCGGGCGCGTCATGGATTGTCCCCCTGGGCGGAATCCGGGTCGGGTCGGTTCTGGCCATCGGTCGCCACTCCAGAGTAGTCGTAACTGAAGCAGACTCTCGGGCTCGCGTGACCGCGTCGGCGCTCCAGCAGGCGCACCGCGTACGGCATCGCCACCGGATCGGTGACGACGAGCACATCCACCGTGGGACGCGCGCAGGCCCGGGCGAGAAGCCGGTCACGCTGGTCGCCGCGCATCCGCACGAACGCCCGGTGCGCCGGGTCGGCGAGGCGCCGCTGGAACGCCCGCTCGGCCCGCTTCGACACCTTCCGCAGCGGACCGCGGCCGATGGTCCGCAGCAGCTTGCGGGGCGCCTTGTACAGCGCCGCCTGTTCGACCCGGTCGGCCGGCAGCCGACGTTGCAGGGCGGCCAGGTCGATCACCCGCACGCCGGTGGCGAACGTCTCACGACTCCAGGGGCCCATCTTGTCGACCACCACGGTGGCGGCGCCCCCGTCGGCGATCACCTGGCGGGACTCCTCCACGACCGCGCGCCGCCGGACCGACCCGACGGACAGGAAAAGGACGTGCATCTCACTCCATCAGCTGCGGCGCCCGGCGTCAGACCGCCGGGTCGGCCTCGTCGGAGAACCACAGGCGGCGGTGCGTCTCGGCGACGGCGGCGTAGCCGTACCGGTCGGCGAGCGCCTTACGGGCGTGGGCCGGTTCGAGGTCGTCGGGGAACCGGGACCGCAGCCGCCGGTATCCGGCGACGATCGTCTCCGGGTCGTCTGTCACGTCGATCATCTGACCGGCGGCGTCCTCGATGCCGGCCAGCGTCCGCTCCGGACCGCCGCAGCGGGTGACCAGGACGGGCAGCCCGGCCGCGATCGCCTCGATGACCGCCACCCCGAACGTCTCGCGGCGGCTCGGGTGCACCAGCAGGTCGTGCTCCCGCATCAGCTCCAGCGCCCGCTCGGGCGGGACCGCCCCGGTGAACGTGACCGCGTCGGCCACCCCGAGCTCGGCCGCCCGGGCGGTCAGGCTCGCCAGCAGCGCGCCCTCCCCCACCAGCGTCAGCGTCAGTGCCGGGTCGTCCTGCCGGCACCGCGCGAACGCCTCCAGCAGCAGCGGTACGCCTTTGAGCTCGGAGAGCGCGCCGACGAACAGCCACCGGCGCAGCGCGGTGATCGGCGTCGGGCGGGGCCGGTCGAAGGAGATCGGGTTGGCGATCGCGCCGATCCGGTCCGCGTGGTGCGGGAACGCCTCGACCAGCGGGGCCCGGACGCCCTCGCCCACGGCGAGGAAACCGGCGCACCGGTCGAGCACCTCGTCGTACATCTCCCGGCCGCGGGCGGTCTCGAGCACCTTGTCCAGGAAGCTGGCGTGCTCGGTCACGTAGACCCGGGTGTCCGGGCCGGCGTTGCGGATCGCCGCCCAGCCGCTGGGCAGCCCGACGTGGGCGTGCACGACCGGTGCGGTGAGCGGACGGCCGCCGAGGGCCGCGCGCAGCGCCTCGTCGTGCCGGTCGGCGATCTCCGCGTGCCCCAGCCCGCGGGGCACCGGCACCGGGACGTAGACCAGGTCGGCGCCGCCGACGGTCGGGGTGCGGTGCCGGGCGTGGCCGAGCAGGACGCGGTGGGCGTCCTTGACCCGGCGCTCAGCCGCCGGATCGAGGGCGGCCACCCAGGCGTCGCAGTGATAGACGGTCATCCGGTCGGAAACCGGTGCGGTCGCGTCGACCATCGCCTGGACGAACGAGCCGCGGAAGGGCAGTTCGCGGGTCGGGAACCAGGGCGTGAGGACGACGACGTCCCGTGCTGAAGTTGCCGGCACCCGAACCTTCCTCGCCGCAAGTAGGGACCGCGCCACGTTAACATGCACGAACCGCGCTCGCCGACCACGCGGGTCGGCGTTGCGGCGCCAGCCTCCGCGATCGGAAGGACCCAGCCCAGATGGGCAGCAAGCTCGCAGCCGGCGTGCTCCGTCGCGTCACCGCTCCCCGGGTGGTGCGTCACCGCGCGGCGGCCCGTCTGATCCACGGCCTGGCGGCCGCGCCGCTGCTGCCGGCCGGCGCGCGGTCGTCGCTGGCCCGCCGCCTGCGCGCCGGCATGGTCCGGGCCGGCTGGCCGGCGGCGGAGTCCCGGGCCGCGCTGGTCGCGGTGGCCGGTGGCGTGGGCCCGGCCGCCCGTGCCGACCTGCTCGCGCAGGAGGCCGCCGACGAGATCGCCGAGGGACGCACCCCGGCCCACCTGACTGCCGCCGTCGAGGCCGACCTGGCCGAGGCGGACCGGGCGTACGCCCGGGGTGACGGCGAGGCGGCGGCCCGGCGGCTGCACCGGGTGCTGCACACCCAGTTCCACCGGGTGATCCACTTCGACCAGCTCGACTCGCCGCTGGCGGACGATCCGGCGGCGTTCCTCGCGCCGCTGCACGGCAGCGCCGTGGGTCGGGCGCTGCTGACGCCGCGCGGCCGCCGGCAGCCGGCCGCGCCGCCGCCGACGGACCGGCCGCAACGGGTGCTGCTGCTGCTCAACGGAAGCGCGCACTTCGTGCAGGCGATCCGGGAGCGCTACGCCGCCCACCCCGATGTGGAGCTGCGTTACGTGCGGCTGGACGACGACCCGGTGGCCGGGCCGCTGATCCGGCAGTCCAGGCGCATGACCGCCGAGGCGCTGCTGCGCGACACCGAGTACGGCAGGCAGGTCGAGGCCTGGCTGCGCCCGCACCTGGACTGGGCCGACACGGTGTTCGTCGACTGGGCCGTGGCGACCGCTGTGATGGTCGGCCTGGTCGACCCCGGCGACACCCGGGTGGTGGTCCGGCTGCACAGCTACGAGGCGTTCGGCAGGTGGCCGAACCTGATCGACTTCAGCCGGGTGGACGACGTGGTCTTCGTCTCCGAGCACCTGCGTGACTTCACGCTCCGGGTGGCGCCCGGGCTCACCGGCGCGCACGCGCCGCGTACCCACGTGTTGTGCAACGCGATGGACCTGGCGCCGTTCGCGCGGCCGAAGGACTCCGCGGCCCGGTTCACGCTCGGCCTGGTGGGCACCAGCGCGGTCGCCAAGGACCCGCGGTGGGCGATCGAGGTGCTGCGGCTGCTGCGCGCCGCCGACGAGCGGTACCGCCTGCTGCTGGTCGGCGGGAGCATCGACACCGGGATGAGCCGGGCGGCGCGCGACTACGCGGCGGCGCTGGAGACGGAGCTGGCCGAGCTGGCGCCCTCCGGCGCGGTGACCCGGCTCGGCCACACCGACGACGTGCCGGGTGTGCTGACCGGCATCGGCGTGGTGCTCAGCAGCTCGGTGCGGGAGAGCTTCCACTGTGCCGTGGTGGAGGGCGCCGCGAGCGGGGCGGTGCCGGTGGTGCGGGACTGGCCGTTCTTCGCCGATGGGGAACACGGCGCGCGTACCGTCTTCCCGGCCGACTGGGTGGTCGCGACGCCGGCCGAGGCCGCCGCCCGCGTCCGTGCGGTCACCGCGGACGAGCAGGTCTGGCGGGCCGCCGGCGAGGCCGCGGCCAAGCACGCCTCGGCCACCTGGGACTGGTCGGTGAACGCGGCGTGCTTCGACCGTCTGCTGGGGATCGACTGACCGGGCCGGCCGGGCGTCGGTGACGCCCGGCCGGGCCGGTGTCAGGCCGGGGTCGGCTGCAGGCCGCGCCCGTCCCGGTCGGCGGCGGCCGGGCCCACGGCCACGGTACGGCCGTCGGACGCGGACTCCAGCAGGGCGGCGGCGACCTGGACGGTACGCAGGCCCTGCCGCAGGGTGACGATGTCGCTCTGCTTGCCCTCCACCGCGTCGCGGAACCGCTCGTGCTCGACCAGCAGCGGCTCCCGCTTCGGGATGGCGTAACGGACCATGTCGCCCTCGGCCACGCCGCGGAACGCGCGCAGCGCCTCCCACTCGGTGTCGATGGCGGCGTTGGCGTAGAAGGTGAGGTCGGCGGTGAGCGTGTCGGCCACGAAGCAGCCCTTGTCGCCGGTGACGACGGTGGACCGCTCCTTGAGCGGGCTCAGCCAGTTGACCAGGTGGTTGACCATGGTGCCGTCGGCGAGCTGGCCGACGACGGCGACCATGTCCTCGTGCAGCCGGCCGCTGCGCGAGACCGTGCGGGCGGAGACCGAGGTGTACTCCTGGCCGGTCACCCACGCGGTGAGGTCGATGTCGTGGGTGGCCAGGTCCATCACCACGCCGACGTCGGCGATCCGGTGCGGGAACGGGCCCTGGCGCCGGGTGACGACCTGGAACACCTCGCCCAGCTCCCCGGCCTCCAGGCGGGTGCGCAGGCTCTGCAGCGCCGGGTTGTAGCGCTCGATGTGGCCGACGCCGGCGACCAGGCCGGCGGCCTCGAACGCCTCGACCAGCCGGGTCGCCGCGTCGACGGACTGCGCGAGGGGCTTCTCGATCAGCGCACAGACGCCGTTGGCGGCCAGCTCCATGCCGATCGGCTCGTGCAGCGCCGTCGGGCAGGCCACCACCGCGTAGTCGACGCCGAGGGCGAGCAGGTCGCTCAGCTCGGGTACGACGGGCGCGCGCAGCGTCCCGGTCACGTCGCCGGCCGGGTCGACCACGCCGACCAGCTCGACGCCGTCGAGGTTGGACAGCACCCGGGCGTGGTTGCGCCCCATGGCGCCGAGGCCGATCAGACCGGCGCGCAGCTTGCGACCTTCACTCACTGAGCTGTCCTTCGTTCGCGACTGCGGGGCTCGCAAACCCGACTCACTCCTCGCGCTCACCGGGCACCACCGGCCAGGTTCGCGCCCTCGGCGATCCGCTCCAGGTCGGCCTGGCTCAGCGACGGGTGCACCGGCAGCGAGACGACCTCGGCGGCGGCCCGCTCGGTCTCCGGCAGGTCCCACGCGCCCGGCTTGCCGTCCACGAGGTACGGCTTGAGCCGGTGGATCGGAGTCGGGTAGTAGACCGCGTTGCCGATGCCCAGCTCGGTGAGGCGGGCCTGGGCGGCGTCCCGGTTGCCGGTGACGCGCACGGTGTACTGGTGGTAGACGTGCCGGGCACCGTCGGCGACCGGCGGGGTGACCATGCCGGTGATCGCCGAGTCGAGGAACTTGGCGTTGGCGCGGCGCTGCTCGGTCCACTCGCCGAGCTGGGTGAGCTGCACCCGGCCGATGGCGGCGGCCACGTCCGTCATCCGCATGTTGGCGCCGACGATCTCGTTGGCGTACCGCTGCTCCATGCCCTGGTTGCGCAGCAGCCGCAGGGTACGGGCCAGCTCGGCGTCGGCGGTGCTGATCATGCCGCCCTCCAGGGCGTGCATGTTCTTCGTCGGGTAGAAGCTGAAGCAGCCGGCGGTGCCGAAGGCGCCGACCGGGGTGCCGTTCAGCTCGGCGCTGTGCGCCTGCGCGGCGTCCTCGACCACGGCGAGGCCGTGCTGCTGCGCGATCGTCATGATCCGGTCCATCGCGGCCGGGTGGCCGTAGAGGTGTACCGGCATGATCGCGACGGTCTTCGGCGTGACGGCGGCGGCGACCGCCTCCGGGTCGACGCAGAAGCTGCCCGGCTCGATGTCCACGAAGACCGGCTCGGCGCCGACCAGCCGCACCGCGTTGGCGCTCGCGGCGAAGGAGAACGAGGGCACGATGATCTCGTCGCCCGGGCCGAAGCCGAGCGCCATCAGCGTCAGCTGCAGCGCGGAGGTGCCGGAGTTGACGGCGACGCAGTGCCGGCCGCCGACCAGGTCGCCGAACTCCTCCTCGAACGCCGCGACCTCGGGGCCCTGCACGACCCGGCCGCTCCGCAGCACCCGGACGGCCGCCTCGATCTCGGCCTCGCCGATGATCGGCCGTGCGGGGGGAATGAACTCTGGATGCGGCCCGGCCATGGGGCTTCCTCCTGTCGACACGTGGTTCATGGGAGACATTTCGGGGGATGCTACCGCTCTGTCAGGAAAACAATCGGGTCGCGCTGATTGTCCGACTGAATGTGACGTTCTGTTCATGATCGACGACGGCCCTCCGGGGGCGACCCGGGTCAGACTTCCACCTCGTCGCGCACAGGCCCCACGCATGCTACCCGCAGGGCGGCGACGATCGCGGCCGCCATCCGGGGCACCTCGGCGGGCTCCAGCGGGGCCCGGGAGATCGCCATCCGCCAGTACACCGGCCCCACGATGAGATCGACGGCGGCGCGCCGGTCGGTGTCCGGGGACAGCTCGCCGCGCTCGACCGCCCGGCCGATCAGGATCCGCCCCACCGCCTGCTGGTAGTCGTCCAGGGCGGCCTGCAGCTTCTCCGCGATCTGCGGGTTGCGGGCCGCCTCGGCCAGCAGGTCCGGGATGATCTGCGCGGCCAGCCGGTGACGCAGCGCACGCGCCATCACGTGCAGCAGGATCTCCAGGTCACCGAGCAGGCTGCCGGTGTCCAGCAGCGGGATGTTACGGCCCGCCACGGCGGAGACCATGTCCAGCACCAGGTCGAGCTTGGACCGCCAGCGGCGGTAGATGGCGGTCTTGCTCACACCGGCCCGGCGGGCCACCGCCTCGATGGAGAGGCGACCGTAGCCGACCTCGGCCAACTCCTGCATCACGGCGGTACGGATGGCGCTGGTGATCTCCCCGCGCAGCACCGCCGCGCCGGCCGGGGCACGCCTCTTCTCGGTCGTCACGTGGAACAATGTAGCGCAACGACGGTACGGTTGCGTCCCGACGTTCGGTGGACTACCTTCCATGCAGCAGCGAGGCGGCTCCTCCCCGCCGGGCCACGCTGGATCTGTTCACCGCACTGCTCCCCATCAGCACGAAAGATCGGAGCGCCTGATCATGGCCAACACCGCGGTGGCCGACCCCGAATCCGGACTGAGCCGGGCCGAACTGGCCCGGCGGTACGGGTTGCGGGTCGCCGGGGAACGACCACCACTGGGCGAGTACACCCGCCGGTTGTGGGCGTACCGGCACTTCATGACCGCGTACTCGCGGGCGAAGGTCGCGTCCTCGCTGAGCAACACCCAGCTCGGGCAGCTCTGGCAGGTGCTGACACCGCTCACCAACGCGGCGGTCTACTTCCTGATCTTCGGCGTGATCCTGTCGCAGAACCGGAACGTGTCGAACTTCATCGCGTACCTGTGCACCGGCGTGTTCATCTTCATGTTCACCCAGACCGCGGTGTCGAACGGCACCAGCGCGATCACCGGCAACCTGGGCCTGATCCGGGCGCTCCAGTTCCCCCGGGCCGCGCTGCCGATCACGGTCACGCTGGTGCAGCTCCAGCAGCTGCTCATGTCGATGGTGGTGCTGGGCGCGATCGTGCTGTTCACCGGCGAGCCGGTGACCTGGCGCTGGCTGCTGCTCGCCCCGACGCTGCTGCTCCAGACGGTCTTCAACATCGGCCTCACCATGATCATGGCCCGGATCGGCTCCAAGATCACCGACCTCAAGCAGATCATGCCGTTCGTGATGCGCACCTGGCTGTACGCCTCCGGCGTGCTCTACCCGGTGGCGCTGTTCCGCCAGCACCTGCCGCACTGGGCCGCGAGCCTCCTGGAGTGGAACCCGCCGCTGGTCTTCATCGAGCTGGCCCGCTTCTCGCTGCTCAACTCCCACCAGCCCGATCTGGTCAGCTCGCCGCCGAAGCTCTGGGCGCTGGGCCTGTTCTGGGCGGTCGTCATGGGCATCGGCGGGTTCGTCTACTTCTGGCGCGGAGAGAAGGAGTACGGCCGTGGCTGAGCAGACCCTGCCGCTGAACGCCGGTCCCGTGATCGACTCGGGTCGCGTGCCCACAGTCGTGGTGGACGACGTGCACGTGATCTACCGGATCCACAAGGGCGCGAGCGGCGGCACCACACCGGTCTCCGCGCTCAAGCGGATCGTCTCGCGCACCAAGGCGCCGAACATCCGCGAGGTGCACGCGGTCAAGGGCGTGAGCTTCACCGCGTACCAGGGTGAGGCGATCGGCCTGATCGGCAGCAACGGCTCCGGCAAGTCGACGCTGCTGCGGGCCATCGCCGGGCTGCTCCCGCCGGCCCGCGGCGCGGTCTACACCCAGGGCCAGCCGTCCCTGCTGGGCGTCAACGCCGCGCTGCTCAACGACCTGTCCGGCGAGCGCAACGTGGTGCTCGGCTGCCTCGCCATGGGCATGCAACCGGACCAGGTCAAGAAGATCGCCCCGGAGATCATCGAGTTCTCCGGCATCAACGAGCGCGGCGACTTCGCCTCGCTGCCGATGCGCACGTACTCCTCCGGCATGGGCGCCCGGCTGCGCTTCGCCATCTCGTCGGCGAAGAAGCACGACGTGCTGCTCATCGACGAGGCGCTGGCCACCGGTGACCGCAAGTTCCGGGTCCGCAGCGAACAGCGGGTCCGCGAGCTGCGCGACAGCGCCGGCACCGTGTTCCTGGTCAGCCACTCCATCGGCTCGATCCGGGACACCTGCGAGCGGACCATCTGGCTGGAGGGCGGCGTCCTGAGGATGGACGGCCCCACCAAGGAGGTCTGCGACGCGTACGAGGGCCAGAAGTAGCCCGCCGGAGCGCACCGGTCCCGGGATCGCCCGGATCGGTGCGCTCCGCCGTCCGCGTTAAGGTTTTCGGATCCATCCCCTTTCACCCAGAGTGAGGTACGGCAATGACGCAGGACCACACCACCGCACCGGACGCCGCGCCGGCGAGCCCGGCACCCTGGCGACCCGCGCGTACGGTGGCCGTGATCCTCGCCGGGGGGACCGGCACGCGCCTCGGGCTGGGCATCCCGAAGCAGCTCCTCAAGATCGCCGGTAAGCCGATCATCGAGCACACCCTGGCCGTCTTCGAGGCCGCGCCGGAGATCGACGAGATCATCGTGCTGATGGCCACCGGTCACGTCGACGACGCGCGGCGCATCGTCGCCGACGCCGGCTTCCGCAAGGTCACCAAGGTGATCGAGGGCGGCGAGACCCGCAACGACACCACCCGGATCGCGCTCGACGCGGTCGGCGAGGGCGACGTCAACATCCTCTTCCACGACGCGGTACGCCCGCTGGTCAGCGCCCGGATCGTGCGCGAGTGCGTGAACGCGCTCTGGACGTACTCGGCCGTCGACGTGGCCATCCCGTCCGCCGACACGATCATCCAGGTCGACGCGGACGACTGCATCACCGACATCCCGGTCCGCTCCCGGCTGCGCCGCGGCCAGACCCCGCAGGCGTTCCGCTCCGGCACCATCCGCGAGGCGTACCGCCGTGCCGAGGGCGACCCCGACTTCGCCGCCACCGACGACTGCGGCGTGGTGCTGCGCTACCTGCCCGGCACGCCGATCAAGGTGATCGACGGCTCGGACGAGAACATCAAGGTCACCCACCCGGTCGACGTGCACCTGGCCGACAAGCTGTTCCAGCTCGCCGCCGCCCAGGCGCCCCGGCTGACCCACCGCGGCTACGCCGAGGAGCTGACCGGCCGGACCATCGTGGTCTTCGGCGGCAGCTACGGCATCGGCCACGACCTCGCCGAGCTGGCCCGCGGCTACGGCGCGCAGGTCTTCCCGTTCAGCCGCTCCACCACCGGCACCCACGTCGAGCGCGCCGAGGACGTCACCGCCGCGCTGAAGACCGCGTTCGAGGCCACCGGCCGGATCGACCACGTGGTGGTCACCGCCGGCATCCTGGAGAAGGGCGCGCTCGCCGAGATGGACTCCGAGACGATGGACCGTCTCCTGCACGTCAACTTCGTCGGCCCGGTCACCATCGCGCGCCAGTCGCTGCCGTACCTGCAGCAGACCAAGGGCCAGCTGCTGCTCTACACGTCCAGCTCGTACACCCGGGGCCGGGCCCGCTACGCGCTCTACTCGGCCACCAAGGCCGCGCTGGTCAACCTCACCCAGGCGCTCGCCGACGAGTGGGCCGAGTTCGGCGTACGGGTCAACTGCGTCAACCCGGAGCGCACCGCCACCCCGATGCGGACGCGGGCGTTCGGCGAGGAGCCGGAGCACACGCTGCTCTCCTCCGAGGCGGTCGCGCAGGCGTCCCTGGACGTGCTGATCTCCGAACTGACCGGCCAGGTGGTCGACGTGCGCCGGTCCCCCGGCGAGCAGGCCGCCGCCGTACCGGCGCAGCCCGGCGCCGACCGGTCCGAGCTGTCCACCGGCGCCTGAGACCGACGGGACGTGCCAGATGCGTGGTGACCTGGTCCGCAAGCTGCTCGCCCGAGTACTGACCACCGGGCTGGCGGTGCTGGCCTTCCTCGTCGTGGCGCTCACCGGCGCCACCGGCTGGGGCCTGGCCCTGGCCGTCGCGGCGCTCGCCGCCACCGCCTGGGAACGCCGGGTCCGGCCGTCCGCCGACGGTCTCGCCGAAACGGTGCTCGTCGCCGCCGGCATCCTCGCCGGCTACGCCCGGCGCCTCGACGACGGCTTCGACCCGGCCCTCGCGGCCACCGCGCTGGTCCTGCTCGGCCTGGTGCTGCT
The DNA here is from genome assembly GCF_018070485.1 of Micromonospora sp. C41. Taxonomy (NCBI): domain Bacteria; kingdom Bacillati; phylum Actinomycetota; class Actinomycetes; order Micromonosporales; family Micromonosporaceae; genus Micromonospora; species Micromonospora sp. C41. The sequence goes on from NZ_JAGPXP010000018.1 coordinate 137,188, forward strand.
GGTCGGCCCGCTGCGGCAGGCCGGCGCGCTGGAGATCCGGGCGGCGAACCTTCCGGTACGCACGTGGACGCCGCTGGTCGCCGCCCGGCTCGGTGACGCGCTGCTGGTGCTGCTCGCCGTGGTGGCGCTCGCCGCCGCGCTGGCCCTGCCCGCCTTCACGGCGCTCGCCGCCGCGCTGCTCGTCGGCGCCGGCTGCGGGGCGGTCGCGCTCGACCTCGCCCGGCGCCGGTTCCGGCCGCCCGCCGGCGGGGGCCCGGTCGGCCGCGCGCTGCGCCGCCACCAGCCCGAGTTCGTGCTGCACTTCTCCGCGCCGCCCGGCTCCGAGTACCAGGTCACCATGTGGCTGCCGTACCTGGAACGGATCGGCCGCCCGTTCATGGTGGTGCTGCGCGAGCCGGAGCTCCTGCCGGCCGTCGCCGCCGCCACCCGCGCCCCGGTGGTCCTCTGCCCCACCCTGAAGGCGCTCGACGAGGCGCTGGTGCCCAGCCTGCGCGTCGCCTTCTACGTCAACCACGGCGCGAAGAACGCCCACCTGATCCGGTTCAACCAGCTCACCCACGTGCAGCTGCACCACGGCGACAGCGACAAGGCCCCGAGCGCCAACCCGGTCTCGGCCATCTTCGACAAGATCTTCGTGGCCGGGCAGGCCGCGATCGACAGGTACGCCCGCGCGGGCGTGGAGATCCCCGCCGACAAGTTCGTCGTGGTCGGCCGGCCCCAGGTCGAAGCCATCGAGGTACGCCGGGAGCCGGTCGCCGCGTCGGCGCACCCGACGGTCCTCTACACCCCGACCTGGACCGGGCACCACGCCGACGCCAACTACTGCTCGCTGCCGGTGGCCGAGACGCTGATCCGCCGGCTGATCGACCGCGGGGCGGCGGTGATCCTGCGCGCCCACCCGTACACCGACAAGAACCCGGCCTCGGCCCGCCAGCTCGCCCGGCTCACCGAGCTGCTCGCCGCCGACCGGGCCAAGACCGGCCGCCCGCACCTGTTCGGCGCCGCCGCGGCCCGCGAGCTGACGCTCACCGAGTGCGTCAACCGCGCCGACGCGCTGGTCTCCGACGTCTCCGGCGTCATCTCCGACTGGCTCTACTCCGGCAAGCCGTACGCGGTCACCGACACCGGCGCCGACGGCGAGCACTTCGTCGAGCGGTTCCCGCTCGCGGCGTCCGGCTACGTGCTGCGGCGCGACATGTCCAACGTGGACCAGGTGATCACCGACCTGCTCGACGCCGACCCGAAGGCCGCGCAGCGCTGGGCGGCGCGCACCCGCTACCTGGGCGACTTCCCCGCCGACGCCTACGCCGAGGCGTTCCTCGCCGCCGCCCGCCGCGAGCTGCAGGCCGACTGGGCGGTCCCGGCGCAGCGCGCCGTCGTGTAGGCCCCGCTCTACAGGTACGCGTCGAGCAGGGCGAGCACGGCGGCCGGGTCCTCGACGTGCGCGTTGTGGCCCAGGCCGGGCAGGGTGGCCACCGGCACGCCCAGCTCCTTGAGCTGCGCGTCGCTCACCATCGGGTCCTGCTCGCCGCGGGCCAGCAGCACCGGCACGCCGGTCGCGGCCAGCAGGGCGGGCAGCCGAGGCTCGCCGACCGCGAACGCGGCCGGGTCCATCGCCAGCCGCCAGCGGCCGTCGACCCGCCGCAGCCCCGCCTCCACCACCGGGTGGTCCGGGGCGAACAGCCCGGCCAGCCCCGAGACGCGCAGGTAGCGGCGGGCCACCTCGTCCCGGGTGGCGAACCAGGTGACCGGCCGGGCGGCCAGTTCGCTCGCCTTCGCCAGCTCGGCCGGGGACCAGACCGCCTTGATGCCGAGCCCCACCACCGCGTCGACCGGAAGAGCCCGCTGCCGGGCCGCGAGCGCCAGCGCCACCACCCCGCCGAGCGAGTGTCCGAGCAGCACCAGCCGGTCGTGCGGGCCCAGCCGGAGCGGACCGAGCCCGTCCGCGACGCGCTGGGCCAGGGCGTCGAACGAGTAGCCGTCGAGCGGCGGCGACCAGCCGTGGCCGGCCAGGTCGGGGGCGAGCCAGCGCCCGGGCCAGCGGCGCTCCAGCAGCGGCGCCCAGGGCAGCCACACTTCGCCGGTGGCGCCCATGCCGTGCAGGAGAATCAGGTGCCGGTTCCCCGTCGCATCGCCCATTGGCGCAGTCTGCC
>NZ_JAGPXP010000019.1:0-130229 GCF_018070485.1 Micromonospora sp. C41
CCGCCGTTGGTGACCGTGACGGTGTACGTCAGCGGTGCGCCCGGCACGTACGGGTTCGGGCTCGCCGTCTTCGTCACGGCCAGGTCGACGGTGGGGATGACCTGGAGCGTGGCGGAGCCGGGCGGGTTGATCCCGAGGATCGTCGGGAAGTTGCTCTCACAGCCGGGGATCGGCGTGCCGTCCGGCCCGGCGCATCCGGTGTTCGTGTACGAGCCGACCACGTCCGCGGTCACCTCGACGGAGACGGTGCAGGACGGGACGCCCAGGCCGATGTCGCCGTCGAAGACCACGGAGGTCGCGCCGGCTGCCGCGGTCACCGTGGCGTCCGAGCAGGTGGTGTTGTTCACCCCGGTCGCGGTCACGCCTGCGGGAAGCTCGTCGGTGAAGCTCATCCCGTTCTTGGCCTGCAGGTCGTCGGTGTTGGTGACGGTGAACGTCAGGGTGGACGTCTGCCCCTGCCCGATGGTGGCCGGGCTGAACGCCTTGTCCAGTTGCGGGGTCACGTCGACGATCTGGGGGAGGTCGAACGCCACGTCGTTGCCGACGCCCGTGGCGGTGGCGTTGTAGAGGCGCAGGCCCAGCGTCGGGGTGTCGTCGACCGGGAGTTGGATCGCCGTGGACTGGAGCTTCGCGATGTAGGTGCCGTTGATCACCACCGCGCTGGGGTCCGTGCAGGGGTTGAGACCCTCGGCGAGGACCGTCGGCACCTCGTTGAGCATCAGCTCGAACCGCTCGCTGGCCCGCGCCGCACCCGGGACCTGGCAGTTCGTCTCCGCGAAGATCGCCGAGACGGCGTAGAAGTGGCCGCCGACCGCCGGGATGGTGTTGCTGTCGGTGTCGAACTGGTAGCCGGCGGCCTGCACTCCGCCGATCCCGTTGGAGAACTCGGTGAGGGCCTGGTTCGTCGTCGCCTCCTCGTCACTCTGGCCCTGGAAGACCCCCATGTCGTGGACCATCTGGCCGATCGTGGTCCAGGCGCGGCTGCGGGCGCACTGGTCGTTGTCGGTCACGGGCGGGTCGCCGCCGTTGGGCGGGAGCGGTGACGTCTGCCGCATGATCCAGCCGTTGCAGGCTCCGGCGCCGGGGCTCCACGCCGGGTCCGCCGTGTACGTCTCGCTGTCCGCGCCGCTGCCTCCCGGCCCCGGCACGTACACCGAACCGGGTGATCCGGTGTAGGAGCCGATGCGGATCGGCGCGTCGGCCGCGCTCTCGTTGGAGAAGTCCTCGGTGAAGATGGGAGTGCCGGGTTGGGGCACTCCTGGCTGGCCGGGGACGGTGGCCGAGGCGGGCGGGGGCGAGACCACCACCGCGAACATCGACGACGACGCCAGCACGGCGAGCACCGCCAGCGCCGACGCAGGTCGCCGCCATCCCTTGTGAACCATCTTCCTCTTCCCCCGTTGTGGCTGGTCGGAGCCGGAAGGCCTCGACGCTCACAGCGGTAAAGGTGCCAGGTCATTGCCCCTTAAGTCCGTCTTTTCATGATTCCTGCGTCCGGTCACGGCGGCCGGCCGGCTGGGTACGGGTACTCAGCGCAGTACCGTCCCGTCGCTCATGTGCGGGCGCGGCGGCGTCGACAGGATCCTTGTCATGGCCGAGACGCTGCACCGACACGCCGCCTTGCGTACCGTCGACACGCCGCTGCCCGCCGAGGCCGCGCTGGCCCCCGCCGGCCGCGCGGTCGCCGCGCTGGCCCGGCTCATCGCCCACCACCCCGCCGGCTGGAGGTGGCTGGCCCGGCGCCACCACCCGGTCCTCGACCGGCTCGCCGCCGCGAACGCGCGGTCCACCTGCGTCCGCGCCGCCCGGCGGGTGCCCGCGTACCAGGCGTTCCTGCGGGCCCGCCCGGGCGGGCTGCGCCGCCGGCTGCGGGACTTCCCGGAGACCGACAAACGTGGGTACGTCATGGCGTACGACGCCTCGGCCCGGTGCCGGGACGGGCGGATGCCGGAGCGGGGCGTGGTGGTCGACGAGTCGGCCGGCTCGTCCGGGCGGCCGTTCAACTGGCCGCGCGGCGAGCGGGAGCTGCGGGCGGTGCACCGCGACATCGCCGGGTACACCGGGCTGGCGTTCCCGATGCGTCGACCGTTCGTCATCAACGCGTACTCGATGGGCGCCTGGGCGACCGGCACCACGACCGGCGCGGCGATGGCCCGGATCGCGACGGTGAAGAACACCGGCCCCGACCTGGGGAAGATCGTCGACACGCTGCGCGAGTTCGGCCCCGGCCACGACTACCTGGTGACCGCGTACCCGCCGTTCCTCAAGCACCTGCGGGACCGGCTCGACGCCGAGGACTTTCCGTGGTCGCGGTACCGGATCTTCGCCAGTTGCGGCGGCGAGGGGATGACCGAGGCGTTGCGCGACTACCTGGAGCAGCGGTTCGTGCGGGTGCGGTCGGCGTACGGGGCGTCGGACCTGACCATCGGCATCGGCGCGGAGACCCGGTTCACGGTCTGGTTGCGGCGGCGGCTGCGCACCGACGCGGGACTGCGCGCGGAACTGCTGGGCCGCGGCGAGCAGCGGCTGCCGATGGTGTTCCAGTACAACCCGTTCGCCACCTACCTGGAGACCAACGAGCGGCGGGAACTGCTCTGCACTGTCACCGGCCCGCACGTGCTCCAGCCCCGGCTGCGCTACAACGTCGGCGACGAGGCGCTGCTGGTGCCGTACCGGCGGATCGTCGAACTGGCCAACGCCGACCCGGTGCGTCGCGCCGAGTTCCGTACCGCGGTGGCCGAGGAGCGGATGACGCTGCCGTTGCTGCTGTTGTTCGGCCGCAGCGACTCCACCGTGTCCTACCTGGGCGCGAACCTCTACCCGCAGGACGTCGAGTACGGCCTCTACACCGGCAACCCGTACGCCGCCGAGATCAACAGGTTCTGTCTCACGCTGCACGAGGACGCGGCGCTGGAGACCCGGCCGGTGATCCACGTGGAGCTGCGCCGCCCGCTGGACGCCGCGGCCCGCGCGGCGCTCGCCGACGCCTGCCGCGACGGGGTACGCGCGCACCTGACCTCGGTGTCGCGGGACTTCGCGCAGTCCCTGGTGGAGGACCCGACCGCCGGTGACCTGCGGGTGGAACTGCACGAACCGGACTGCGGCCCGTTCGCCGCCATGCAGAAGATCAAGAACGTCTACCTGGTGAGGTGAGCGATGCGTACCCGTGACTTCTCCCGCGCCCCGGCCCAGGCCCGCGCCGGCGCCATGTTCATCGGCGGCACCCGGTACGCGAACCCGCTGGTGCTGCTGCGCCTGGCCCCCGACTGGATCCGGATGGTGCGCGACATGCGCCGGATGTCCGGCTACTGCTGGCACACCGTCTACTGGCAGTTCCCGCTGACGCTCGGCACCATCGCGTTCTTCACCGACCGCGACGCGCTGCTGCGCTTCGCCCGGACCCGGCACCACCGGAAGCTGATGATGTGGCTGACCGACGGCAACCGCAACGCCACGGCCGGGTTCATCCGCATCTACACCGCCTCCCCGGACGGCTACTCAAACGGCGCGTGGCGGGCCGAGGACGGCGCGATGGGCCACATCGAGCGGTTCACGCCGCTGGGCGCGGAGACGACCGGACCGGCGGTGCGCCGGTGACCGGCCACCGGTTCGAGCGCGTGACCGGCCGGCGCGGCCTGCGCGACTTCCTCGCGCTCACCGACCGGCTGTACGCGGACGAGTCCCGCTACGTGCCGACGCCCCGGCAGCAGATCCGCCGCTGGTGGCGCGACGGCGTGCCGATGTACGTGCTGCGCGACGCCTCCGGCGCGGTGGTCGGGCGGACCACGCTGCACACCGACGCCGACCTCGACGCCAAGCTCGGCCGCCGGTGCCAGTTGTTCGGGCTCACCGAGTTCACCCCGCACGCCGCCCGGCCGCTGTTCGACGCGATCGCCACGCACGCCACACCCGGCCGGGACCTGCTGTTCGGGCCGGTGGCGCTGCTGCCCAACCAGGCCGGCGGCGTGATCACCTCCGGGTACGCCGACCGGGGTTTCGTGGACAGCGCGTGGAACCCGCCGTACTACCCGGACGCCTACGAGGGGAACGGGTTCACCGGGCGGTTCGTCTCCGACACCTGGATCTGCCCGGTGCCGTCGCCGTCCGGGCCGCCGCCCGCGCTGGGCATCCAGCCCGACGGCTCCCGGCTGGACCTGCACCACGGGGACACCCGGCGCCTCGACGAACAGCTCGACCTGCTGCGCGGGATGCTCAACGACTCCTTCGCCCAGCTCGGCTACTACACACCGATCTCGGCGGCGCAGCTGCGGCGGCAGACCGACGGGCTGGCGTACCTGCTGGATGACTCGCTGCTGCTCTACCTGACCCGCGACGGGCAGCCGGTGGCGTTCGTGCTCTGCGTGCCCGACATCAGCGACTTCCTGGTAGCGATGCGCGGCGACCTGAACCCGGTCAACCAGCTGCGGCTGCTGGCCACCCGCCGCCGGTACCGGCGGGAGGCGGTGCTGATCGTCAAGGGTGTGGTGCCGCGGTTCCAGGGGCGCGGCTACCAGCGGCTGCTGTCGGAGCATCTGCACCGCAACCTGCACGTCGGCGGATACACGGCGCTGCGCAGCACGTACGTCGGGCGGGACAACCCGGCGTCGGCCGCCCAGTACCGGCGCCTCGGCGGACGCCCGCTGCACGGCTACACGTTCTACGCCAGGGAGCGGTGAGCATGGACCTCGCCGCGTTCCGCGCGCTGGAGCCGCTGTGCTGGCGGGCGCCGAGCGCGCACAACACCCAGCCGTGGCGGCTGCGCTACGAGCGCTGGGCGATCACCGTCGGCTGGGACCCGGCCGACACGCTGCCCGCCGGCGACCCGACCGGGCGGGACCTGCGGCTGTCGCTCGGCGCGTTCGTGGAGACCTGCCTGATCGTCGCCGCCGACGCGGGGCTGCGGCTGGACTGGGCCGCCGACCACGACGAGTCGGACCGGCGGGTGGGGCGGCTGCGTCCGGCCCGGCAGCCGTACCGGACGCCGTTTCGCGCCGCCGACGTGTGGGACCGGCGTACCCACCGGGGCCGGTTCACCGGCGGCCCGGACGCCGACGTGGTCGCGGCCGTGGACGCGGTCGCCCGCCGGGCCGGTGGCGCGGCCCGCGTGGTGCCGGCGGCCGGGCGGCTGCGCGCGCTGCTGCGCACGGCCGACCGGCACGTGTACGCCGACCCGTCGGTGGTCGCCGAGCTGCGCCGCTGGCTGCGCCTGGACCGGGCGTGCCCGCGCTACCGGAGCGACGGGCTCAGTGACAGCTGCCTCGGGCTGGGCCGGGCGGCGGCCACCGGACTGCGGGCGGCGCTCGCGGCGTACCCGGCGTTGCGCCCGCTGGGGCTCCCCCGGCTGCTCGCCGCCGCGGGCGGTGATCCACTGGCGCAGGGCGGCGGGGTGCTGGCGCTGATCGCGCCGCCCGGTCTGGACGCGGCCGGGCAGGTCGAGTTCGGACGCGTGCTGATGCGGATGTGGCTGACGCTGCACACGGCCGGGCTGGCCGCGCACCCGCTCAGTCAGCTCGTCGACGTCGCCGCCACCCGTGGCGCGCTCGGCACGCTGCTGGACGTGGCGCCGGAGCGGATCGTGCACGTGGCCCGGGTGGGCCGGCCGGCCGCGCCCGCGCCCCGCTCGGCCCGGCGAGTGCGCCACGGATCGCGTCTGTTAGCGGTAACACCCCTTGACGCGATGTCACTTCATCCATGAGAGTCCATGTTGGCCGACGTGTCGACCGGTCGGGAGCCCTGGGCGCGGAGTGGCAGGAACGCGGCGTCCGGGTGTGCGAGGCGCAATCTGTTAGCGATAACAGAGCAGCCGCGCACCCGGACCCGCCTCTGATCCGCGCGGTTGGGAGAAAAGCATGTCTGAAGTGACACGACGCAACGTCATCAAGGCCGCAGCGGCCGGCACCGGCGCCGCGCTGGTGCCGGCCGCCTGGAGCGCCGCCGCCCGCGCCGGCTCGGCGGCGCCGGCGCAGGTGCTCGCCGCGAACGACCTGGCGCTCTGGTACGACGAACCGGCCGGCACCGACTGGCTGCGCGCCCTGCCGATCGGCAACGGGCGGCTCGGCGCGATGGTGTTCGGCAACGTGGACACCGAACGGCTCCAGCTCAACGAGGACACCGTCTGGGCCGGCGGCCCGTACGACTCGGCGAACACCCGGGGCGCGGCCAACCTGGCCGAGATCCGGCGTCGCGTCTTCGCCGACCAGTGGACCTCGGCCCAGGATTTGATCAACCAGACCATGATGGGCAGCCCCGGCGGTCAGCTCGCCTACCAGACCGTCGGCGACCTGCGGCTCTCCTTCGGGTCGGCGAGCGGGGCGACGCAGTACAACCGGACGCTGGACCTCACCACCGCCACCGTCACCACCACGTACGTGCTGAACGGTGTCCGGTACCAGCGGGAGGTCTTCGCCAGCGCGCCCGACCAGGTGATAGTGCTCCGGCTGACCGCCGACCGGGCGAACGCGATCACGTTCTCCGCCGCGTTCGACAGCCCGCAGCGGACCACCGTGTCCAGCCCGGACGGCGCGACAGTCGCGCTCGACGGCATCTCCGGCTCGATGGAGGGGGTCAACGGCTCGGTGCGGTTCCTCGCGCTGGCCAACGCCGCCGTCACCGGCGGCACGGTGAGCAGCTCCGGCGGCACGCTGCGGGTGTCCGGCGCGACCAGCGTGACGGTCCTGATCTCGATCGGCACCAGCTACGTCAACTACCGCACCGTCAACGGCGACTACCAGGGCATCGCCCGCAACCGGCTGAACGCCGCCAAGAGCGTCGACGTCGACCAGCTCCGCACCCGCCACCGCGCCGACTACCAGGCGCTGTTCGACCGGGTCACGATCGACCTGGGCCGCACCGCCGCCGCCGACCAGCCCACCGACGTACGGATCGCGCAGCACGCGAGCACGAACGACCCGCAGTTCGCCGCGCTGCTGTTCCAGTTCGGGCGGTACCTGCTGATCTCCTCGTCGCGGCCGGGCACCCAGCCGGCGAACCTGCAGGGCATCTGGAACGACTCTCTCACGCCGTCCTGGGACTCGAAGTACACGGTCAACGCCAACCTGCCGATGAACTACTGGCCGGCCGACATCACGAACCTGTCCGAGTGCTTCCTGCCGGTCTTCGACATGGTCAAGGACCTCACCGTCACCGGCGCGCGGGTCGCCCAGGCACAGTACGGCGCCGGTGGCTGGGTCACCCACCACAACACCGACGCCTGGCGGGGCGCGTCGGTGGTGGACGGCGCGTTCTGGGGCATGTGGCAGACCGGCGGGGCCTGGCTGAGCACGCTCATCTGGGACCACTACCTGTTCACCGGCGACCTCGGCTTCCTCCAGGCCAACTACCCGGCGCTCAAGGGCGCCGCCCAGTTCTTCCTCGACACCCTGGTCGCCCATCCGACGCTCGGCTACCTGGTGACGAACCCGTCGAACTCGCCGGAGCTGGCGCACCACGCCAACGCCAGCGTCTGCGCCGGACCCACGATGGACAACCAGATCCTGCGCGACCTGTTCGACGCCGCGGCCCGGGCGAGCGAGGTGCTCGGCGTCGACACCACGTTCCGGTCCCAGGTGCGTACGGCCAAGGACCGGCTGCCACCGAGCCGCGTCGGTTCGCGGGGCAACGTGCAGGAGTGGCTCGCCGACTGGGTCGAGACCGAGCGCACCCACCGGCACGTCTCCCACCTGTACGGGCTGCATCCCGGCAACCAGATCACCAGGCGGGGCACCCCGGCGCTGTACGAGGCCGCCCGCAAGACGCTGGAGCTGCGCGGCGACGACGGGACCGGCTGGTCCCTCGCCTGGAAGATCAATTTCTGGGCCCGGCTGGAGGACGGCGCCCGCGCCCACAAGCTCCTGCGCGACCTGGTCCGCACCGACCGGCTCGCGCCGAACATGTTCGACCTGCACCCGCCGTTCCAGATCGACGGCAACTTCGGCGCCACCTCCGGCATCGCCGAGATGCTGCTGCACAGCCACACCGGGGAGCTGCACCTGCTGCCCGCGCTCCCCAGCGCCTGGCCCGCCGGGCAGGTCGCGGGGCTGCGCGGCCGGGGTGGCTACACGGTGGCGCTGACCTGGAGCAACAGCCAGGCCGACGAGATCAGCGTCCGCGCCGACCGCGACGGTACGCTGCGACTGCGGTCCCGGCTGTTCACCGGCAGCTTCACCCTCACCGACGTCACCGACGGCAGCACACCGGCCACCACCCGGCCGGAGTCCGACGTCGTCGCGCTCACCGTCCGCGCCGGCCACACGTACCGGGCGGCCCGGCCCGGCGTGACACCCTCGCCGACGGCGACGCCGACGTCCACGCCGTCACCGACCCCGACCCCGACTCCGACCACCAGCTCGCCGGCGCCGTCCGGCGCGCGTGCCACGTACGCGATCACCGGCTCCTGGTCGGGCGGCTTCCAGGCCGAGGTCACGGTGACCGCCGGCGCCACCGCGATCCGCGGCTGGACGGTGTCCTGGACGTTCCCGAACGGTCAGGTGATCAACCAGATCTGGAGTGGCGCGCACACCCAGAGCGGCGCGAACGTGACGGTGCGCAACGTCGACTACAACGGCTCGGTGCCGGCCGGCGGCTCCACCACGTTCGGCTTCATCGGCACGGCCGGCGGCACCAACAACCCGCCGACGAACCTCACCTGCACGACCACCTGACCGCTGACGCGCCCCGCCGCGGCAACCCGGCCGGGGCGGGGCGTGCCGACGGTCAGGCCAGCAGCGTCTCGCGCAGCCGCGCGCCCAGGTTGAACTCGCCGACCACCCGGGGACCGGCCGGGTCGTACACGGCGATGCGGTGGTTGCGGCGCATCATCTCCCGCACCGCCGGCGGCAGCCGGGGCGGGTCGTCCATCGTCGCGAGCACCCGCGCGCCGGTGCCCATCAGCCGCTCCACCAGCGACGCGCTGTCGGTGTCCACACGCACCCGGCCGAACTCCCAGCCGGCCGTGGTCAGGTCGAGAACCTCGAACAGGCGCGTCACGAACGGCTGCGGATCGGTCACCTTGTCCAGCCGGTCGGCCCGCCCGCCGACCGCCGCCACGGCGCCGGCCACCTGCGCGTACGGGTGCAGCCCGCTGGGCAGCGCGCCGAGCGGCCAGCGCAGCGCGGGCCCGGCCTCCTTCCACAGGGGCCGGTAGTTGCGGCGGTGCACCAGCAGCCGCCGGCCGGTACGCCGGAACACCTCGTGCGCCTGGCCCAGCAGGTCGGCGTGCGCCTGGTCGGCGGCCTCGCAGACGATCCCGGCGGCCACCACGAGACCGTCGTCATCGGACAGCAGCCGGGTGATCGCGTCGGCCTGCTCCGGGAACCGGAGGCGGGCGTGCGCCCCGTAGGACTGCCGCACGTCCCGCAGCAGCTCCTGCTGACGTGTCGGGTCCAGTTCGACCCGTCCGCCACCGAGCAACCGCTGGAGCCAACCCATCGCGCCTCGCTTCCGTCGCCGTCTGCGGACCGGGCAATGCTAGTTCGTCGGCCGATGCTCGTATGGTGACGGGGTGACCGATCGATCCCTGACCCTGATGGCGGTGCACGCGCACCCCGACGACGAGGCGACGAGCACCGGCGGCATCCTGGCGCGCTACGCGGCCGAGGGCGTGACCACTGTGCTCGTTACCTGCACCGACGGGGGGTGCGGCGACGGCCCCGGCGGAACCAAGCCGGGCGACCCCGGGCACGACCCGAAGGCCGTGGTCGAGATGCGCCGCGCCGAGCTGGCCGCGAGCTGCGAGGCGCTCAAGGTGACCCACCTGGAGACGCTCGACTACGGCGACTCCGGGATGATGGGCTGGGCCACGAACGACGCGCCCGGCGCGTTCTGGAACACGCCGGTGGCCGAGGCGGCCGGCCGGCTGGCCGAGCTGATCCGGCGCTACCGTCCCGACGTCGTCGTCACCTACGACGAGAACGGCTTCTACGGCCACCCGGACCACATCCAGGCCCACCGCATCACCATGGCCGCCGTCGAGCAGACCGGCATCCCGGCCAAGGTCTACTGGACCACCGTGCCGCGCAGCGCGTTCCAGCAGTTCGGCACCGTCATGCGCGAGATCGGGGTGGAGTTCCCCGAGCCGGAGGCGACCGACGAGACGCCGGCGCTGGGCCTGCCGGACGACGAGATCACCACCTGGGTCGACACCAGCGGCTACGGCGGGCAGAAGTTCGCGTCGCTCGCCGCGCACGCCAGCCAGGCGGAGAACATCTTCTTCCTGCGCCTCGGGCAGGAGCGGTTCACCGAGCTGATGGGCATGGAGACGTTCGTGCGGGTGCGGGACACCACCGGCGCGCCGACGCCGGAGGACGACCTGTTCGCCGGGCTGCGCTGACCGGTCGCCGGTCCGGTCCGGGGAGGTCATCGACTCACGTCGAGACGGTCTGCGCGGCCAGGTGCGCGAGCACGACACGGACGTCACCGCCGGTGTCGGCCATGACCTGACGTTGCCGGGTGGCGCCGGTGCCCTCGCGGCGCACCCGGTCGATCTCGCGCCGGACCAGGTCCAGATCGCCGTGGCGGGTCAGCGCGGGCGTGACGATGCCGAGCATGTCGTCGACGAGGTCCCAGGCGGGCCGGGGCCGCCCGGTGCGCAGGTCGACCAGGTCACCGTCCACGCCGTCGTGCGCGGCCCGCCAGTGCGCGGCGGCGACGAGGCAGTCGCGGATGCGCTGGGCCGGCACACCGTCGCGGATGTCGTCGATCGCGGTGGCGACCAGCGCCCGGACCAGCCCGGCGATCAGGACGGTGTCGTCGACCGTGGGGCAGACGTCGCCGACGCGGATCTCCACTGTGGGGTACGACGCGGACGGGCGGGCGTACCAGTAGACCATCGCGGCGTCGAGCATGATGCCGGCGGTGATCAGGTCCCGGACCGTGGCGTCGTAGTCGGCGGCCGAGTGGAAGTGCGGCGTCGGCCCGATGCTCGGCCACCGTTCCAACTGCATCGAGCGCCAGCTGGCGTGCCCGGTGTCCCGCCCGTCGTGCAGCGGCGAGTTGGTGGTGAGCGCCTGCACCACCGGCAGCCACGGGCGCAGGTGGTTGCACACCTGCACGGCCAGCTCCCGCTCGGGTACGCCGACGTGCACGTGGCAGCCGCAGACCGCGGGGTCGTGGGCCACCGGGCCGAACCGGCGGGACATGTCGTGGTAGCGCTGCTCGTCGGGCACCGTGCGGTGGGCCTCGCAGACCGGCGTGGCGCCGACGGCGACCAGTCGCGCCCCGGCCGCCTCGGCCGCGCGGGCGGCCGCCCGGCGTAGCGTGACCAGGTGCTCGCGGAGCTGACCGAGGTCGGGGCTGACCGGGGTCACCATCTCCACCATGCTGTGCCGGAACTCCTGCCGGCTCTGCTCGCGTGCGGTCCCGGAGAGCGCGTCGCGGACCCGGTCGGCGACCGGCATGCTCTCGCCGGTGACCGGGTCCAGCAGCAGGAACTCCTCTTCCACCCCGAGGGTCAGGACGGTGGGGATCTCTGGTGTCGGGGTGGTGGCGGTGGTGGTGGGCCGCGGCCTCACCGACGGCTCCACCGGCACGGAACGGTCGGCAGCTCGTCGTGAGGCGGGATCATGTCTCGACGGTACGAGGCCGGGGGCCGTCCCGAGGGTGTTTCCGCCGACCACCGCCCCCGCGGGTGGCGCGGGGGCGGTGGGGTCGCTCACCAGGACGTCGCTCAGCAGTCGTAGTACATGGCGAACTCGTGCGGGGTCGGACGCAGGCGTACCGGGTCGACCTCGTTGGCGTTCTTCCAGTCGACCCAGGTGGAGATCAGGTCGGCGGTGAAGACGTTGCCGTCGAGCAGGTAGTCGTGGTCGGTCTCCAGCGCCGCCAGCGCCTCGGGCAGCGATCCGGGCACCTGCTTGACGTCGCCCCACTCCTCCGGGGGCAGGTCGTACAGGTCCTTGTCGATCGGGGCGGGCGGCTCGATCTTGTTCTTGATGCCGTCCAAGCCGGCCATGAGCATGGCGGCGAACGCCAGGTACGGGTTGCTGGACGGGTCCGGCACGCGGAACTCGACGCGCTTGGCCTTCGGGTTGCTGCCGGTGACCGGGATGCGGGTGCAGGCGGAGCGGTTGCGCTGGGAGTAGACCAGGTTGACCGGCGCCTCGAAGCCGGGGACGAGACGGCGGTACGAGTTGATGGTCGGGTTGGTGAAGGCCAGCAGCGACGGGGCGTGGTGCAGCAGGCCGCCGATGTACCAGCGGGCGGTGTCGGACAGGCCGGCGTAGCCGGTCTCGTCGTAGAACAGCGGCTCGCCGCCGCGCCACAGGCTCTGGTGGGTGTGCATGCCGGAGCCGTTGTCACCGAACACCGGCTTGGGCATGAACGTCGCGGTCTTGCCGTGCGCCCACGCCTCGTTCTTGATCAGGTACTTGAAGAGCTGAAGGTCGTCGGCCGAGTGCAGCAGCGTCGAGAACCTGTAGTTGATCTCCGACTGCCCGCCGGTGCCCACCTCGTGGTGCGAACGCTCCACTGTGAAACCGGCGTCCACCATCCGGCGGACCATGCTGTCGCGCAGGTCGGCGTAGTGGTCCACCGGAGGCACCGGGAAGTAGCCGCCCTTGTACGCGGTCTTGTAGCCGCGGTTGCCGCCCTCCTCGATCCGCCCGGTGTTCCAGGCGCCCTCGATCGAGTCGATGTAGTAGAACGACTGGTGCGCCGAGGTCTCGTGGCGGATGGAGTCGAAGATGTAGAACTCCGCCTCCGCGCCGAAGTACGCGGTGTCGGCGATGCCGCTCGCCGCCAGATACGCCTCGGCCTTCTTCGCCACGTTGCGCGGATCCCGGGAGTACGCCTCCCTGGTGAACGGGTCGTGGACGAAGAAGTTCAACGCGACGGTCTTCTGCGCGCGGAACGGGTCCACGAACGCGGTCGCCACGTCCGGCAGCAGCAGCATGTCCGATTCGTGGATCGACTGGAAGCCGCGGATCGAGGAGCCGTCGAAGGCGAGGCCGTCGGTGAACACGCTGTCGTCGAACGACTCGACCGGCAGGTTGAAGTGCTGCATCACGCCGGGCAGGTCACAGAAAC
This sequence comes from Micromonospora sp. C41, assembly GCF_018070485.1. Taxonomy (NCBI): domain Bacteria; kingdom Bacillati; phylum Actinomycetota; class Actinomycetes; order Micromonosporales; family Micromonosporaceae; genus Micromonospora; species Micromonospora sp. C41. Next base: position 13,021 of record NZ_JAGPXP010000019.1, read on the forward strand.
GTACGTCGACGAACTTCACGTCCTCGTCGGTGAGGTATCGCAGGAGTTCCTCGGAATTGGCGAACACACGTCCTCCTGGCAGGCGTCGTTGATCCTGGCCACGTCCCGTGGCCGGACCGCCCGGGGACATGGCCCGTACCGCCACCGTACGACGGCGCGCCGTGCCCGGCTCGCCAACCGCCCATCCGGGTTTCCTACGCCACAGGCCGGGTAGTCGCCGTACCCGGCGGACCGCCCGGGGGAGACGACGCGGCGGGAGGTTGGCATGGTGGGTGCTCCGCGACTGACCGGTGGGCGCTGAGATGTGCGGGATCAGCGGTGAGGCCAGGTTCGACGAAGTCACCCCCGACACCGACGCGGTGAACCGGATGACAGCGGCGATGCGCTCACGCGGCCCCGACGGTGAGGGCGCATGGGACGACGGCTGGATCGCGCTGGGGCACCGCCGGCTGACAGTCATCGACCTGTCCGAGGCCGGCGCGCAGCCGATGGTCCGCGACGACCTCGGCCTGGCGCTCGTGTTCAACGGCTGCGTCTACAACTACCCGCAGCTGCGCGACGAACTGCGCGCCGCCGGGCACACGTTCCACAGCACCAGCGACACCGAGGTGATCCTGGTGGCGTACGCGCAGTGGGGGGAGCGGTTCGTCGACCACCTGGTCGGCATGTTCGCCGTGGCGCTCGTGGACCGGCGTCGCCGCCGGCTCGTGCTGGCCCGCGACCGGCTCGGCATCAAACCGCTGTACCTCGCCGAGTCCCCGGGCCGGCTCCGGTTCGCCTCCACGCTGCCGGCGCTGCTGGCCGGAGGCGACGTCGACACCGGCATCGACCGGGTCGCGCTGCACCACTACCTGTCCTGGCACTCGATCGTGCCGGCCCCCCGCACGATCCTGCGCGGCATCCGCAAGCTGCCCCCGGCCACCGTCCGGGTGGTGGACGCCGACGGGCACAGCCGCGAGCGCGTCTACTGGCGGCCCGAGTACCGGCGCGACACGGCCCACGACGGCATGGACGCCGCCGACTGGCGGGCCGCCGTCGGGGACGCGCTGCGCACGGCCGTACGCCGCCGGCTGGTCGCCGACGTGCCGGTCGGGGTGCTGCTCTCCGGCGGCCTCGACTCCAGCATGATCGTCGCGCTGCTCGACGGCGCCGGTCAGCACCACCTCCAGACGTTCAGCATCGGGTTCGACAGCCGCGGCGACGAGGCCGGCGACGAGTTCCACTACTCCGACCTGGTCGCCCGCGCGTTCGGCACCGACCACCACCGCATCCAGCTCTCCGACGGCGATCTCGGCCCGGCCGTACGCGCCACCGTGGCGGCCATGACCGAACCGATGGGCAGCCACGACGTGGTGGCGTTCCACCTGCTCTCCGAGCAGGTCGCCCGGCACGTGAAGGTGGCGCAGTCGGGCCAGGGCGCCGACGAGGTGTTCGCCGGCTACGGCTACCACCACCGGCTCGCCGACGCGGCGCGGGAGAACGCCGCGGCCGAGTTCACCGCCGCGTTCTTCGACCGCGACCACGCCGAGCTGAACCGGGTGGTCGACCCCGCGTACACCTGTGAGCGCGACGCCAGCGGCGAGCTGGTCGCCGCGGACCTGGCCGCGCCCGGCGCGCAGACCGCCGTGGACGCGGTGCTGCGCCTGGACACGCACCTGATGCTGCCCGACGACCCGGTCAAACGGGTCGACAGCATGAGCATGGCCTGGGGACTGGAGGTGCGCACGCCCTTCCTCGACCAGGACCTGGTGGCGCTCGCCGCGGCCTGCCCGCCCGAGCACAAGCTGGCCCAGGGCGGCAAGGGCGTGCTCAAGGAGGTGGCCCGGGAAGTGCTGCCGGCCGAGGTCATCGACCGGCCCAAGGGCTACTTCCCGGTGCCGGCGCTGCGCAACGTCGACGGGCCCGTGCGAGAGTTGGTGGTCGAGGCGCTCAGCGCGCCCGAGGCACGCCGGCGCGGGTTGTTCCGCCGGGAGTACGTCGACGAGCTGCTGGCCGAGCCGGACCGGGCGCAGGCCGCCGCCGGCAGCAACAAGCTGTGGCAACTGGGCCTGCTGGAGTTGTGGCTGCAGTCGCACGGCGTGAGCTGAAGGGCCGCCCGGCCCGGGGCGGCGAGAGGAGCATGGTGAAGTTCGTCATCGAGAGCGAAGCCGACGGCACCGTGGGGTTCACCGTGGTCGGCGGCGACGGGCGGGTGCTCGCCACCGGGCAGCCCTGCCCGGACAAGGGTGCGGCGCTGGCCGCGGTGGGTGAGCTGATGCACGGGCTGGGTGAAGCCTGCATCGAGGACCGGACGGGGGCGACCGCCGGGCCGGTGGCCGGCACCCGGACCGAGATCGGCGACGACATGTCGGACATCGGCCGCTCCGGCATCCCGCCGGTCTGAGGCTGCTTCCGTGGCCGCCCTCCGCGGCGGCTGGAACCCGCCCGGTCGGCCGGGCGGGTTCGTGCGCTCACTGCTCGTCGTCGAGCACGTCCGTGTGGCCGTCGCGGGTGACGGTGGGCGGGAGGTGCTCGTCCGGCTGGGGCGCCTCGGCCAGCGTGTGGTGCGGGTCGCCGTCGGGCGAGAACAGCACCCGATCGGTCTTGCGGGTCTTCTCCTGCTCCTCCTCCGGCTCAGTCACCGCGTTCTCCCTCCGCTCACCGGCGCCCCGGGCAGGCCACCTCGCCCCACGCTATGCGCCGGACGGGCCCCGGGAGCGGGTTTCCGCCCGACGGCCGCCCTGCGGTCATAGGTCCGGCCGGTGGCGGTCCGAACCGTGCGGTCGACTGAGGCTCGCGCACGCCGTCGTGGCCGGCGTGCCGATGTCCGACGCCAACCCCTGATCGTCCCGCCGCGTCGGCCCTTGGTCGTCCCGCCGCGCTAGCCGTCGCCGTCACGGAGAGTAGCGCCGAAGCTGCGCCCGCATGGTTCACCTCGGGCCACTTTGCTCTGCAGTCATCGACGCGGCGGTGACTCACGGCTACCGCTGCGTATGAGGCTGCAGAGCAAAGTCGCCGAAGAGGCAACAGCCTCGCCGACGACTGGTCGAATATTTTTCCTGCTCAGGTGTGGTGCGCCCGGAAGGGTGGTGCATTCGCCGAGGAAACCGCCTCTCACTCACTGTGACGAGGTGCTGGATGGGGTCGAGGTGACGGAAAGTCACGCCCTCGGTCCGGGCGCGGGGCGCTGAAGGCGGTGAAGCGGCAGCCGGATAAGGGTCAGGCAGCCCGCCAGTCGCGCACCAGGGCGGCCACGGTGGCGTGCCGCGCGTCCGGGTCGGCGCGCGTGGCCCGGTCGACGACCGCGCGTTCCGCGGTGGTGCCGCGCCAGCCGGACGGGCCGTCGAGCAGGTGGTGCAGCGTACGGCCGAGCGCGTGCACGGTGGTGCGCTCGTCGATGGTCGCGCCCCGGGTCAGCTCCTCCGGCGACAGGTAGCGGCGGGACCCGGGCAGCCGGTCGGAGTCGAGCACGAACGCCCCCGGCCGGTACTCGTCCAGGTCGATCAGCCACATCCGGCGGGCGTCGAAATCGTAGAGGAAGCAGCCGTCGTAAAGGTCGACAGCCACGTACCCGGCCGCGCTCACCGCCACGTGCGCGTCGAGGATCGCGTCCAGCGCCGCGCGTACCTCGGCGAGCGGGAGCCGCTGGAAGCGGGCCAGCCCGGCCCGGTCGCTGCCGTGGACGGTGGCGTGGTTGAGCACGACGCCGTTGCGCCACGGGTACACGACGGTCGGGCCGTCGGCGCCGTCGCGTACCAGCTCGGGCCGCACGAGCGCGGGGTGCCGGACCGCGGCGTGCAGGCCCAGGGCGCGGGTCAGCGACTCACGCGCCGCAGGCGTCGCGGCCCGCTTGACGAACCAGCGCCGGCCCGCCGCCTCCACGCCGTAGGAGACGCACCCGGAGTCCTGGTCGCCGAAGACCACGAACGCGGCGGCCGGGTCCAGATCCCACACACGTCGAGGCTACGACGAAGCAGGACCGCGCCGGCCGCCGGAGTCAGTCCACCACCTCGATGACGTCGGCCGGCGCGCGGCGGGGCGCCGGCGGCAGCTCGGCCTCCGGGCCCCAGCCGACGCGCACGATCAGGTACGGGCTGCCGATGCCGGCGAGCAGGTCACGCATCATCCGGCGCGGCCAGGCCAGCTCGACGGCGTCGCTGAGCGGCGCGCTGGCCAGCCCTTCGGCGGTGGCGGCGAGCAGCAGCGCCGACAGCGCCTCGCCGCCGCGCAGCCAGGCGGCGGGCTCGTCGCCCTCGCCGAACAGGATCAGGTACGCCGCGCCGCGGTCGAAGTCCGTGCCCGCGCTGAGGCCGGCCGCCCCGCCGGGCGCGTAGTCGCGCAGCGGCACCCGCCGTGGGGAGGGCCGCACGGCGGTGGCTGCGGGCACTCCGTCGCCGCTGCCCGGCGGCCGGTTGGTCCACCGGTTCAGCTCCTCCCGGTACGCGGGGTCGGCCAGCTCCGCCTCGGCGGCGCGGCCGGTGGACACGGCGAGCATCGGCATCTGGTCCGGCCGGACCACGTGCAGGTGGGCGCCCTCGGCTTCGACGGCGTCCCCGAGCCGGGCCAGCACCGCCTCCGGCACCGGCCGGTCGCCGTACGTCCGCCGGTCGGTGCGACGGCGCGGGATCGCGTCGACGAGCCGGCCCGCCGGCACGTCCAGGTCGATCGGGCCGGTCGTGCGGATCCGGGCCAGCAACGACGGGTCGGACGGGTCGGGCAGCCGCTCGACCACCGCCGCCCAGCCGAACGCCGCCAGCGACACGCGCGCGTGGTGCAGGGCGGCGCCGCAGCTCAGCATCAGCAACCGGCCGTCCGGGTCGGTGTGCGTGAGCTGCCGATCCGGGTCGCCGCGCAGCTCCAGCGCGTCCGCGGTGATCCGCCAGCGCCAGGGCTGGGTGTTGAACACCGACGGGGCGTGCAGGGACTGCCGGGCGGCCGCCTCCAGCACCCGTACCCTCGGGTCCTGGCCGGTGCGGGTCGGTGTGCTGTTCATGGCGGCCCTCCTGGTTGCTCGTCCCCTTCCGAACCTGCCCGCCGCCGTCGCGGCCGGACAGGGCCGGAGGTCCCGGCCGCACCGGGCCGTGCGCCCCGGCGCGGCGTCAGGCGGCGTCCGGCTCCGGGGGTACGGCCAGCGCGATCGTGAGGTCGAGGACGGCGGCGGGGTCGAGCAGCCGGTCGCCGAACAGCTCACGGAGCTTGCCCATCCGGTAGCGGACGGTCTGCGGATGCACGAACAGGTCGGCGGCCACGTCGTCGCGGCGTCCCTGGTGCAGCAGCCACGACCGCAGCGTCTCGGCCAGCCGGTGCGCGGTGGCCGGGGGCAGCGCGGCCAGCGGCGCGAGGGCCTGCGCGCGCAGGTCGGCCAGGGCCTCCGGGTCCATGCTGAGCAGCAGCGTGGCCAGGTGACGCTCGGTGTCGACAGGCCCGGCGTCCGGCTCGCCGAGGCCGAGCGCGAGCGCCCGGGTGGCCCGCTGGTACGACGCGGCGACCCGGTGCCAGGGGCGGGCCGGGCCGAGCACCGCCCGGTGCCCGTGCAGCAGCCGGGTGAGCTGGCGGCGCCGGCCGCCGTGCATGTCCGGCACCAGCAGTACGGCCAGTTCCTCGACCGGGTTCATGCCGGGCAGGTCCTCGCCGCTCTCCAGCGTGTGCGGGCTGAGCAGCGCCAGCACGGCGCGCAGGTGCCGGCGGGGCAGCAGCACCACCGTCAGCGTCTGCGGCGGCGGCCAGTCGGCGCGCTCCGCGCTGCGCCGCAGCGACTCCTCCGGCTCACCGGCCAGCAACTGCTGGGTGAGCCGTTCCAGGCTGCGGCGGCGCATCCGGCCGGCGCTGGCCAGCTCGTCGGCGTGCCCGGCCACGCTCGCCGCGGACAGCTCGTCGATGTACGCGAACATCAACTCGGCGAACTCGGCCACCGTCTCGGCGGCGAGCCCGCTGCGCACCGTCGTGGTGGACACCTCACGCCAGGCCACCCGGGCGCCCACCCGGTACGCGGCCAGCAGCGCGTCCATGCTGCGCCCCGAGCGGGCCTCACCGCTGCCCAGCGCGTACGCGGCCTCCAGCGCCGGGGCCAGGGGAGTGCTCGGGTCGAACGCCTGGGTACCCTCGATGAGCTGGAGGAACGTGCCGAGCGCGATGCGTACCGCGTTTTCGATCTTCGCCCGCATGGCGCCGGTGAGTGCGCCGGAGTAGTCCGGCACCTCGGCGGTGATCGCGGAGACGGTCCGTTCGGCGACCATCGGCAGCCGGCCGCGCAGCGTCGCGGCCATGCCGGCCTCGAGGTTGAGGTGCGCGGCGCGCTGCCCAGTGCCGGCCTCCAACGTCATGTTGTTCCCTCCGAACAAAAACCCGCGACCTTTTCACCTTTGCTGGTCAAGATGTTATGCGATCGGGCGGTCACGCTGGTCATATGACCACAACTGCCTCCCGCCGCCCTCAGAAGGTCACCTTCCGGGACAGGCTGCTGCGGCTGGCCGGAACGGTCACCACGCCGGTGCTGCCCGACGACTACCTCGACCTGATCGCGCCGCTGCGCGCCGGCGCCCCGCTGCGCGGCCGGATCGTCGCCGTCCGCCCGGAGACCCGGGACGCGGCCACGCTGGTGATCCAGCCCGGCCGCGCCTGGCAGGGCCACCTGCCCGGGCAGTACATCCGTCTCGGCGTCGACGTCGACGGCGTGCGCCAGTGGCGCGCGTACTCGGTCACCTCCGCGCCGGACGCCCCGGACGGCCGGATCAGCGTCACCGTGAAGGCCATCCCCGACGGCAAGGTCAGCAACCACCTCGTCCGCCGGCTCCGGCCCGGCACGCTGATCCACCTCGACCAGGCCCAGGGCGACTTCGTGCTCCCGAGCGCGACGCCCGAGCGGGTCCTGTTCCTCACCGCCGGCAGCGGCATCACCCCGGTCATGGGGATGCTGCGCTCCGGACTGGCCGACCGGGCCGACGTGGTGCTCGTGCACTCCGCGCCCACCCGCGACGACGTCATCTTCGGTACGGAACTGCGCACGCTCGCCGACCGCGGCGCGCTGCGGCTGGTCGAGCGGCACACCGACACCGACGGCCTGCTCGACGTCGCCGAACTCGCCGCCCTGGTGCCCGACCACCTCGACCGCGAGGCGTGGGCCTGCGGCCCGATCGGCATGCTCGACGCGGTCGAGGGGTACTGGTCCTCGAACGGCCTCGTCGAACGGTTGCACACCGAGCGGTTCCGCCCGACGGTGATCACGCCGGGCGAGGGAGGCACGGTGACCTTCACCGGAGCAGGGGTGACAGTCGAGTCCGACGGCGCCACCACCCTGCTCGACGCGGGGGAGAACGCCGGAGTGCTGATGCCTTCCGGGTGCCGGATGGGCATCTGCTTCGGCTGCGTCGTACCACTGCGCCAGGGCGCCGTCCGTGACCTGCGCAACGGCGACGTCACGACTGCCGTACCGGGGGACGGCGTGCTCGTCCAGACGTGCGTGTCGGCCGCCGCCGGTACCTGCGACATCGATCTCTGACAGGAGCCACCCACGTGACCGTCATCCAGAAGAAGGCCGTCAACCCGATCGCCCACCTGAGCGCCGAGGACATCGAGATCATCGGCAAGGAGTTGGACGCGATCCGGGACCGGGTCCTCGCCGACCGGGGGGAGCGGGACGCCCGCTACATCCGCAAGGTGGTCAAGACCCAGCGGACACTGGAGATGAGCAGTCGCGCGGTGCTGTTGTTCTCGCTGTTCCCGCCGGCCTGGATCGTCGGCACGGCCGGCCTCACCGTCGCCAAGATCCTGGAGAACATGGAGATCGGGCACAACGTCCTGCACGGCCAGTGGGACTGGATGCGCGACCCGAAGATCCACTCCACCACCTGGGAGTGGGACCACGTCTCCCCGGCCGACCAGTGGAAGCAGTCGCACAACGAGCTGCACCACCGCTACACCAACGTCGTCGGCAAGGACAACGACCTCGGGTACGGCATCATGCGCGTCGACGAGGACCAGCCGTGGCACCCGATGCACCTCGGCCAGCCGCTGTGGAACCTGATCAACGCCATGTTCTTCGAGTACGGCATCGCCGCGTACGACATGGAACTCGGCGACCACCTCAAGCAGCGCAAGCTCAAGGACCCGAAGTTCCGCGCCAAGGCCCGGGCCGTCGGCCGCAAGATCCGCCGCCAGGTGCTCAAGGACTACGTGGTGCACCCGCTGCTGTCCGGCCCGTCTTTCCTGACCACGCTCGCCGCCACGTTCACCGCGAACCTGCTGCGCAACGTGTGGAGCCACTCGGTGATCATGTGCGGGCACTTCCCCAACGGCGTCGAGACGTTCGAGAAGACCTCCATCGAGGGCGAGACGCGCGGCGAATGGTACCTGCGGCAGATGCTCGGCTCGGCCAACATCAGCGGCAGCCGGCTGCTGCACATCATGACCGGCAACCTGTCGTACCAGATCGAGCACCACCTCTTCCCCGACCTGCCCAGCAACCGCTACCAGGAGATCGCGCCGCAGGTACGCGCGCTGTTCGACAGGTACGGCCTGCACTACACCACCGGCCCGCTGCCCAAGCAGGTCGCCTCCGCGTGGTGGAAGGTCATCCGCCTGTCGCTGCCCAACCGCAACGACAGCCGGCAGCCGGTCGCCCCGGCCCCGCTGGTCTCCTCCGGCACGGCCTGACCGGGGCCGTTCGGTGCACGGCCGGTGAACTTCCACCGGCCGGCACCTGACCAGCCGCTGCACAGTCGGCGTCTTCGCAGCTCAGAGCGGTCTTCGCGGCCGTCGTGACAGCCCCGCGTCCCCGTACACTCGCGCCCGTCCGGGCGTACGGGGGAAGGGGTGGAACGCCGATGGGGCGCGTGGTCATGCTCGTCGACAACGCGGTCGAGGGTGACTCGCGGGTACAGAAGACGGCCCGCTCGGCCGCCGACGCCGGCTGGGACGTCACGCTGATCGGCTGCGCCCACGTCGACGCCGAACGCCGCTGGCGGCTCGGCGACGCCGAGGTGCGCGTCCTGCCGCTCGCCGCCGTTGCCGCCTCGGGCCGTGACGCTGGTTCGCGCGACGGCTCCGGCCTGCGTGGGGTGTCCGGTCTGCGCAGCGTTTCCGGGCTGCGGGCTCGGCTGGTGGCCCGGGGCGGACTGCCGTTGCGCGCGGCGCGGCTGGCCCGCCGGCCCGTCGAGCACGCCGAGGTCCGTTTCTGGCGGGCCCGGCTGCGCGACGGGGCCTGGCGGCGGCTGGAGCCGGGCCTCTGGGACTACGAACGGGTCGCCGGACCGGTCGTCGACGACCTGCGCCCCGACCTGATCCACGCGCACGACTTCCGGATGCTCGGCGTGGCCGCCCGCGCCGTGGACCGCGCCCGCGCCGCCGGACGTGACGTCAAGCTGGTCTGGGACGCGCACGAGTGGCTGCCCGGGGCGCGGCCGCGTCGGGACAACGCCCGCTGGCTGCCCGCCCACCTCGGTTACGTCCGCGAGTACGTCGGTCACGCCGACGCGGTCGTCACCGTCTCCGACACGCTCGCCGACCTGCTGGTACGCGACCACGCCCTGCCCGAACGCCCGACCGTGATCCTCAACGCCCCGATCGCCGCCACCACGGAGACATCCGCTCCCGATCTGCGGAAGCGCTGCGGTCTGCCACCGGACACGCCGCTGCTGGTCTACAGCGGGGCGATGGCCGTGCAGCGCGGCGTGGACACGGTGGTCGAGGCGTTGCCGCTGCTGCCCGGCGTACACCTGGCGCTTGTCGTCGCCGACCCGGCTGCCGCCTACGTCCGCCAGGTCGTCGCCCGCGCGGACCGGCACGGGGTGGGGGACCGGGTGCACGTGCTGCCGTACGTGCCGCACCGCCAGCTCGTCGCGTTCCTCGCCACCGCCGACATCGGGCTGATCCCGCTGCACCACTGGCCCAACCACGAGATCGCGCTGATCACCAAGTTCTTCGAGTACGTGCACGCGCGGCTGCCGATCGTGGTCAGCGACGTCCGCACCATGGCCGAGACGGTCCGGGCCACCGGGCAGGGCGAGGTGTTCCGTGCCCGCGACGCCGCCGACCTGGCCCGCGCGGTGCGGGCGGTGCTCGCGGATCCGGCCCGTTACCGCGCCGCGTACGAGGGTGAGGACTCCCCGCTCCCGGGGTGGACGTGGGAGGCGCAGGCCGAACGCCTCGACGCCCTCTACCGCCGCCTGCTCACCCCCATCCGCTGACGCCCACCTCCCGCCACCCACCTCCCGCTTCCCGCCTCGCTCGGGTGGAACACCACGGGTGTCTCCGGCCCGTTTTGACACCCATGGCGTTCCACCCGCACCCCGGGGGCGGCATGGTCAACTCCAGCTCGGCGAAGTGGCGGCATCCGAGGGGCGCCGACCCCGCCATTTCGGGGGAGTGGTGTTGATCATGCGGGGGCGGGCGGGCGCGAGGGCGGGGATGCCCCGGAAAGGGGTGGGCGGGACAGGGGCGGCCGGGCTAGCGTCGAGGTATGCAGAGCAGGCGCAGTCTTACCGCCGCGGCCGCGCGAGCTTCCCGCTCGCCGGTTGCCGCCGCCTGACCTGCCCCACACCCACGCCGGCGACCGGAAACGGTCCGCCGGCGTCGTCGTGTCGACGCCAACGCGCGCGGCGGGCCGTCCGGTCACCCGTACCCGGAAGGCACCCGCCATGACGCCCGACGACATCACCAGGACGTTCCTCGACCACTACCACCGGCACGGCCATCAGGATGCGCCGGAGAGTTCACTCGTGCCGCCGCCCGGTGACCCGGTGCTGTTCACCACGTCCGGCATGCACCCGCTCACGCCGTACCTGCTGGGGCGCCCGCACCCGGGCGGACGGCGACTGGCGAACGTGCAGCGGTGCCTGCGCACCACGGACCTGGACGAGGTCGGCGACGACACCCACCTGACCGTGTTCCAGATGCTCGGCTCGTGGTCGCTCGGCGACTACGACATCACGACCAGCCTGCGGTGGGGCTTCGACCTGCTCACCGACGGGTTCGGCATCCCGGTGGAGAGGCTGCACGCCACGGTCTTCGGCGGCGGCAACGGCGAAGGGCCGGACCACACCGCGCGGGACACCTGGACCGGGCTCGGCGTGCCGGTGGAGGCGCTGGGCGAGGACAACTGGTGGTCCAACGGCCCGACCGGCCCCTGCGGACCGGACTCGGAGATCTTCGTGTGGACCGGCGACGGCCCGCCCACCGGCACACCGAGCACCGACGCGCGGTGGGTGGAGGTGTGGAACCACGTGCAGATGCGCTACCACAGGCACCCCGACGGGCGGCTCACGCCGCTGCCGCACTCCAGCATCGACACCGGCATGGGCCTGGAACGGCTGGAGATGGTGCTGCGCGGCGACCGGTCCGTGTTCACCGGCGACGGGCTGCGCCGGTGGGTGGACGCGGTAGGGGACCGGTGGGACCTGCGCGACGAGGACCTGCGCGTGGTCGCCGACCACCTGCGGTCCGCGGTGGTCGTGCTCGGTGACGGGGTACGCCCCGGCAACACCGGCCGCGGGTACGTGCTGCGGCGGCTGCTGCGCCGCGCGCTCACCGTGCTGTGGCGCGACGACCCGGCGCGCAGCCTCGACGGGCTGCCGCCCGAGCTGTACGCGGACACGCTGCGCCGCTTCCGTCAGCCGGTCGACGTCGGCTCGCTGCACGCGACGCTGGTGGACGAGGAGCGCCGCTTCCGCGGGCTGCTGCGACGCGGACGGCCGCTCGTGGACCGGGTACGGGAGCGCGGCCCGCTGACCGAGCGCGACTACCACTGGCTGCACGACACCCACGGGCTGCCCCGCGACCTGGTCGACGGCCTGCTCGCCGAGACGAGCTGAGCAGCGGCCGGGGGAGCGGGCCGGGCGGGCACCAGCCGGGGAGCAGCAGCCGGCTCAGCGGTGGCCGCCCGGCCGGGCCGGTGCCAGACTCGGAGGCGGACGCCACGCGAGGGAAGCGGACGCCGCCGTGAGGAGAGGGCAGCCGATGACCGAGGTACGGCCGGACGAGGAGACGGTGCCGCTGCTCGGCGCCGAGGTGCGCATCGCCGACGCGGCGGGGCTGCTCGCCGCCGCCGTCGACGGGCCGGTGGAGCTGATGGTCGACGGCGACTTCCCGGCCCCGGTGCGGGAGGCGCTCTGCACCGTGCGCGCCGACACCGCGGACGGGCAGCCGGCGCACCGCTTCGAGGCGTACCTGCGGGTGGAGAGCACCCCGGCGGGCCTGCTCGCCCTCGGTCTGGCCGGGCCGGTCGGCGTGCTGCTCGCCGAGCGGCTGGCCGCCCGCGGCGGCGACGGCCCGGCCGCCGCGGTGGGCCGGATGGCCGCGGAGGCCGGACGGCGGATCTGGCCGCGACCGGTCGCCACGCTCGCCGCGCCGCCCGGCGACGAGGCCGGCCGGGAGGTGCTGCGCGCGGCCCGGGAAGCCGGGCTGCGGCCCCGCGTCGACCAGGACAACGGCACGGTACGCATCCACGCCGACGTACCAAGCGCCGACGTGGGTCCGGCGCACCTGACGGCGATGCTCGGCCTGCTGCTCCAGGCCGTACGCGAGCTGTCTGGCGACAGCGACGAGCCGACCGTGCTGCGCGGACGGACGTACGTCGTGGGGCGGCGACCGGTGACGACGGCGGCCGGGCCGCGCAGCGCGACGGTGACCCTCGACCAGGTCGGCGGCCTGTCCGACGTGGTCGCGCAGTTCCGCGAGGTGGCGGTGTCGTTCCGGCACCCGGCGGCGATGGCCCGCTGGGGGGCGCGCCGGCCGCAGGGCATCCTGATGTACGGGCCGCCCGGCACCGGCAAGACCATGCTGGCCCGGGCCCTCGCGAACGAGATCGGCGCGGACTTCGTGGAGATCCGCACCCCGGAGATCTTGGACAAGTACCTCGGCGGCTCGGAACGCAACATCAAGCGCATCTTCCGGGAGGCGCGCCGCTACCGGCGGCCCACCGTGATGCTGTTCGACGAGTTCGACTCGATCATCAGCTACGCCGGGGCGGGCGGCGACGCGGCCAGCCAGGCCGTCAACGCGGTAGCGGGCATCTTCAAGCAGGAGATGAACACGCTGTTCGAGGAGAACCCCGACGTCATCGTGGTGGCGACCACCAACTTCCCGCACCGCGTCGACGCCTCGCTGATCCGCTCCGGCCGATTCGACCTGAAGATCGCCATTCCGGCGCCGGACGAGAACGGACGCGCGGAGATCCTCACCAAGATGGTCCGCGAGCTGATCGACCGGCACGAGCGGCCCGGCTTCACAATGTTCGCCGACGACCTCGACCCGGCCGCCCTCGCGGCCGACACGGCCGGGCTGACCGGCGCGGACCTTCGCGAGGCGCTGCGCCGGGTGCAACTCGCCAAGGCACTCCGGGAAGCGGCGGAGGGTGCGCCACCGGCTCCGATCAGTCAGGATGACCTGCGGGAGGCCGTCGCCGGGTTGCGCCGCGGCTGACCGGAAGGAGTCCACATTGTCCTCGTCCGATCTGCTGCTGTCCCGCCGTGACCTCACGTTCCTGCTGCACGACTGGCTGGACGTGACCCGGCTGACCGAGCGCCCCCGCTACGCCGAGCACACCCGCGAAACAGTCGACGCGGTGCTGGACCTCGCCGCCCAGGTGGCCGCCGAGCGCTTCGCCCCGCACAACCGGGCCGCCGACACCGGCGAGCCCACGTTCGACGGGCAGCGCGTACGGACCATCCCGCAGGTCAAGGCCGCGCTGGAGGCGTTCGCCGAGACCGGGCTGCTCGCCGCCACCATGGACGAGTCGGTCGGCGGCCTGCAGCTGCCGCACACGGTGGCCGCCGCCGCGTTCGCCTGGTTCCAGGCCGCCAACGTGGGCACGTCGGCGTACCCGATGCTCACCCTCGGCAACGCCAACCTGCTGCTCGCCCACGGCAGCGCCGAGCAGATCGACACCTGGGTACGCCCCATGGTCGAGGGCCGGTTCTTCGGCACCATGTGCCTGTCCGAGCCACAGGCCGGCAGCTCCCTGACCGACCTCACCACCCGGGCCGAGCCGCAGGACGACGGCACGTACCGGATCGTCGGCACCAAGATGTGGATCTCCGGTGGCGACCACGAGCTGGCCGAGAACATCGTCCACCTGGTGCTTGCCCGCATCCCCGGCGCGCCGGCCGGCGTGAAGGGCCTGTCGCTGTTCATCGTGCCGAAGGTGCTGCTCGACAACGACGGCAACCTCGGGCCGCGCAACGACGTGGTGCTGGTCGGGCTCAACCACAAGCTCGGCTACCGGGGCACCACGAACACGCTGCTGAACTTCGGCGAGGGCGTGCACCGGCCGTACGGGCGGGCCGGGGCGGTCGGCTACCTGGTCGGGCAGCCGCACCAAGGGCTCGCGGTCATGTTCCACATGATGAACGAGGCGCGCATCGGCATCGGGGCCGGCGCCACGGCGCTCGGCTACACCGCGTACTTGAAGTCCGTCGCGTACGCCCGGCAGCGCCCGCAGGGCCGCCCGGTCGCCGACAAGGACCCCACCACGCCGCAGGTGCCGATCGTGGCCCACCCCGACGTACGCCGGATGCTGCTGGCCCAGAAGAGCTACGTCGAGGGCGCGCTCGCGCTGGTGCTCTACTGCGGACGGCTGCTCGACGAGCAGAAGACCGCGCCCGCCGAGGCCGACCGCGAACGGGCGCAACTGCTGCTGGACCTGCTCACCCCGATCACCAAGAGCTGGCCGGCCCAGTGGTGCCTGGCCGCCAACGACCTGGCCATCCAGGTGCACGGCGGGTACGGCTACACCCGCGACTACGACGTCGAGCAGCACTGGCGCGACAACCGCCTCAACGCCATCCACGAGGGCACCCACGGCATCCAGGCCCTCGACCTGCTCGGCCGCAAGGTCACCATGCGCGACGGCGCCGCGCTGGAACTGCTGCTGGAGACGATCCGCGGCACCGTGACCCGGGCGTGGAAGGCCGAGGGGTTCGCCTCCGAGCTGGCCGGACAGCTCGCCGCCGCGGTGGACCGGATCGCCGTGGTGACGCGGCGGTTGTGGGCACCGGGCGATCCGGAGCTGGCGCTGGCGAACGCCTCGGTGTACCTGGAGGCGGTCGGGCACGTGGTGATCGCGTGGATGTGGCTGGAGCAGGTGCTCGCGGTGGAGGCGCTGGGGTCACCGGACGGGGCCGAGGGGGAGTTCCTGGCGGGGAAGAGGCAGGCGGCGCGGTACTTCTACAGATGGGAGCTGCCGAAGGTGGGGGCGCAGTTCGACCTGCTGGAGGGGTTGGACCGGACGACGCTGGACATGCGCGAGAGCTGGTTCTAGTTTAGGTTCGTTCCTCCCCGAGCGGTGGTGTATAGCTGCGGCTTGGGGAGCTGTTGCCCGGAACGACGGCGACCTTGCAGATGTTTAGCCCCTGCCTGCGGCACATCCTCTGTTGGGAGGCTTCGATGAGGTTGTCGAGAATTCATCTCCGCAACTTTAAGAGGTTCACCGATACAACGATATGTGATATTCCGGATACGGCACGCCTTATTGTTTTAGCTGGGCCAAATGGCTCCGGCAAGTCGTCGATATTCGACGGCCTTAAGACCTGGCACAGGGCGAATGGTGCTAGTTATATGAACTGGGATGAGTCGTATGGCTCTAAAGCGGGAGCACCTTCAATCTCTTGGACGGAGCACGTTCAAGTTGACTTTCACGAAGGCCTTCCGGACGGTCCGGAAGAGCGCAAACGTCTGGTGTATGTCCGAACCGCGTTCCGGAATGAAGCCGACTTCCAGGTGAACAGCTTCACCCGCATGGAATCGCCGTTGGAGTCTACCCGAGTTCAGCGGATGATCGACAATGACGCAGCGGTGTCAGAGAACTACCAGCGCCTAATTATGGCTACCATCGATGGGGTGTACGACCGCGCTCTACCGGATTCGATGACGAAAGGTGAGCTGAGGGACCGGGTAATTGGAAAAGTTCGGGTCGCTATGTCTAAGGTGTTCCCGGACCTCATGCTCACAGGCGTTGGCGGAGTGGGCGGGGCGCAGGCCGGAGTCGGAACCTTCTTCTTCTCAAAGGGGGTCTCGGATGGCTTTCTTTATAAAAACCTGTCGGCTGGTGAGAAGGCTGCTTTCGACCTCATCCTTGATATGGTTGTTAAGTCGGAAACGTTCGACAATACCGTCTGGTGCATCGACGAGCCGGAGACGCATCTCAATACGCGAATCCAGGCGACCCTCCTTGCCGCGATGGTCGAGCTCCTGCCGGAGAAGAGCCAACTTGTTATCGCAAGCCACAGTATCGGATTCATGCGTAAAGCGCGTGAACTGAGCCGGGCTGAACCTGGCAGCGTAGTTTTTATTGATCTGCAAGGGGTTGACTTCGACCAACCTGTTGTATTGATTCCTGTCGAGCCTACCCGCGACTTTTGGTCGAGAACCCTCGATGTCGCTTTAGGGGACCTCGCCTCACTGGTAGCACCTGAGCGCATTGTGCTTTGTGAAGGGCGGCCCTTGCGGAAGCAAAACGATCGAAAAGCGGAGTTCGATGCAAGCTGCTACAGGCGCATCTTCGCGCGGGAGTTTCCCGACACGGACTTCATTTCAGTCGGCAACAGTCATAGTGCAGGAAGTGACCATTTGGACGCGGGTCGAGCTATCCAGACGGTAGCGGCCGGCACCAAGATTACGAGAGTTATTGACAGGGACCTTCGTAGTGATCAAGAGGTGGAGGATCTTAGGACGGTCGGGGTTCGAGTCCTGTCCCGGCGTCATATTGAGTCGTTTCTGTTTGATGATGAGATCATTGCGCTTCTCTGTGAACGGGTAGGTTTGGCGGATAGGGTGTCAGATGCCTTGAGGATGAAGCAAGATGAGATCGCCGCCAGTGTTGCTCGTGGAAACGATCCAGACGATATCAAGTCAGCCGCAGGCGCTATATGCGTAGGTCTACGGCGGCTTCTCTCGCTGACTAGTGCCGGAAGCGACGTCACTGCTTTTGCTCGCGATACGCTCGCGCCCTTAATTGCGCCCGATACAGCAACCTATCTTCAGCTGAAGAGAGATATCTTCGGGGATCTCTAAGAGCGGGCTCGGCGATGTGACGGGCTGTCAGTGTCTCAGGTGTGATGGATGTGGTGTAGCAGCACCCGCACATCAGAACGAGGGCCGGTGAGGCACTCTCCCTTTTCGTGCGGATCATGTTATGAGCGCTGTGTGGAACGAGTGCTCGGCGATTGACTCGGCATACGCCTCACGCGGGAAAGCTGTCGCCCTGTACGAGCGGCGCGCCTGGATACCCAGGTGCGCCGCCGAGCTAGCGGTGTCGCCGACCGCTTCTGCCCCTTGTTAGTCGATGGGCAGACGGTAGACGAGGTCGTATCGGCCGCCGGGCAGCACGATGTCGGCCGTCTCCACCGGCGTGCCGCTCGCGGTGTAGGTCCGCTCGATGGTGTGCACGAACGTGCGGGCTGGCAGGTTGAGCGCCTCGACCTCCTCGGCAGTCGCTGATCGAAGGCTGACGCGCTCCACGACCTCGTCGACCCGCACGCCGATGGCGTCCATGCGTGCGACCACGCCCTTGATCTCTCCGTCCTCAGGCCATTCGATGGGAGTGCCCTCGGTGACGGCAAGCGGCTCGTACGACACGGAGAGCTGTATCGGCTCGCCGTCGGCGAGGAAGCGGTATGACGTCCGCATCACCGGTGCGCCCGGCTCGATGCCGAGCCGGGCGGCGATCCGCTCATCGG
This sequence comes from Micromonospora sp. C41, assembly GCF_018070485.1. NCBI lineage: Bacteria > Bacillati > Actinomycetota > Actinomycetes > Micromonosporales > Micromonosporaceae > Micromonospora > Micromonospora sp. C41. Next base: position 30,669 of record NZ_JAGPXP010000019.1, read on the forward strand.
CCCGGTCAGGTCGGCTGTCATGCTCCCAGGTGCCCTGCTGTCCGGCGCCGGCTGCGTCGCGCGCGAACGGGGAAGTCGGGCCGTCGGCGGAGCGAACGTCGCGGCCCCGGGCTTGACGAACCAGCCGGGTGGTGTCTCGGACGTACACGCCGGATCCTGCGCGACCCTCCACAATGCCCTCGCCTTTCAGGACGGCGATGGCCCACTTGGCGACGGTCCGGCTCACGTCGTACTGGCGCATCAGGCCGGACTCGGACGGCAACTTCGCTCCAGCGGGGAGTTCTCCGGACAGGATCGCGGAACGTAGGTCGGCGGCGTTCGTCAGGTAGGCAGGTGTGTTCGGCATGTCAGCGGTACCTCCGGTCAGCCCGCCCAGTCGACCACAGACAACCTGGTGTGCCAAGTTCGCGCGCCTCCCTTGCCGACGACAAACCTAGTGCACTAGGTTCTGTGGCTGGCGACCCGTTACCGTTCGGCTCCGGTCAGCAACCACGCCTTGCGGTAACGGGGAGCCCCGATACGTCATTGGCAGGCTGACGATGGAGACGCGATGGCGGCGAGCATCACTGAACTGCTCAAACGGTTGCGGCGTCGGACGGAGTCGCGGGACCGGGGAGCCGGGCAGGCCATCCAGGAACGTGAGCAGGCGGAGGCGCAACGACGGCTGCTTGATCAGGCGGCTCGGTTGCGAGACGCGCACCGTCACGGCGAGCCGATCGCGAGCAACGGCCCGAAGGAGCCGGCATGACCGCCGAGGGTGAAGCGGCGGTCCTGGCGGTGCACGTACGGGGTCTGGACGGGATGTGCGTGGGTTGTCGGCTGTGGTGGGCGCGGCTGACTCCGTACCCCTGCTGGCAGGTCGCGTGGGCGACCAGCCGGCAGGCGCGCGCGAGCGTCGCCCGCTTCCTGGGGGTGCGCGGGTGAGCACCCACGGGCCGGTGCTGCCGGTCTGGACGTGCGGTGGGTGCGGTGCGCCGTGGCCGTGCGCGACGCGGCGGCGGGAGCTTCTTGCGGAGTACGAGGGCGCGCCGGTGTCGCTGGCGGTGTACCTGGGGGCGCAGCTCGTGCGGGCGACGGCGGATCTGAGCTGGGCGCCGGCGGGGACGTTGCACCGGCGGTTCCTGGGGTGGCTGCGGTGAGCGTGTTGCGGGCCGGCGACGAGAAGTTCCACTACAGCGACGGGTCGCACCGGTGGACGGCCCCGGATCCGGAGTACGACCAGGAGGTGTGGGAGGAGCAGGTGCGCCAGCACAAGCTGGGTCACCTGCGCAACGAGCGCCCGAGGGTACGCATCCGCCGGATCGGGTGACGGGTGCGAGACTGGGCCGGTGACTCACCCGCTCGCGCGCCGCGTCTACGACACCTGCCACCTCACCGGCCGGTTCCATCTCCGATCTGGGCAGGTCAGCGACGAGTACTTCGACAAGTACCTGTTCGAGGGGAAGCCGGAGCTGCTGCGCGAGGTCGCCGAGGCGATGGTGGCTCTGCTGCCGGAGTGCGACGTGTTGGCGGGGATGGAGATGGGCGGCATTCCGCTCGCCACGGTGATGTCACAGCTGACCGGGCTGCCCACGGTCTTCGTGCGTAAGCAGGCGAAGGAGTACGGGACCGCGAAACTGGCCGAGGGCGGTCGCGTGAGCGGTCTGCGGGTCGTGGTGGTCGAGGACGTCGTGACCACCGGAGGCGCGCTCCTGACCTCGTGCGGACAACTACGGTCCGTCGGTGCCCAGGTCGAGACGGTGGTCTGCGCCATCGACCGCGAGCAGGGTGGCCGGGAGAACCTGGCGGCCGAGGGGCTGCACCTCCGCGCCGCCCTCACCCGTCGTGATCTGGAGGCATCGCTGACGGCGTGAAGCTAGGGCTGCTCCGGGCCGCTGCTGGCGTTGTACGAGTTCTTGGCGGCGACCACTGCCGCCTGGATGTGCTCGGGGTCGACGCCGTGGACGTTGAGCGGCGGGTGCAGACGCCGGACGAGTTCGGCCTCGATGACCGTCGGCTCGGGGTCTTCCGCCCAGGTCAGGCGCAGGTGCGTGTGCATCCAGGCGGTCAGCCGGGTCTCGTCTGCGGGGACCAGGACGACGCGGTCGGTCCAGGTCGTGCGGTAGCCCTCGGAGACGAGAAGCCCGGCCAGCGTGCGGCGCAGCGTCGAGCTGCCCGACCGTCGTAGATGGTTGCGCAGGATCCGGCCCCGCAGGCTGGTGGCCCGGCCCAGATAGAGCATCCGCCATGACGGATCGGTGTCGTTCGGCGGTCCGGGGAGGTCGGGGAGGACCGAAGGAGCAGCCCACCAGGCGTAGACGCCGCCGCCACGGGCGAGCCGCTTGACGGCGACGTCGAGCGCGACCGGCGGGCCGGTCAGCAACCGCAGGGCCTCGTCGACCCGTTCTTCGTCGGTCGGGACGTCGGCGGGTCGCCGTTCGGGGAAGGTCACCGGGACCATCCTAGGCGCTCGACCGGTCGAGATCGGGTGGGGATGCGCTCCGCACCTGGACACCGGCAGGGTGATCAGCAGGCGACTTTCACGACCTGCTCAGCCGGCGGTGCCGAGGGACCGAGCGCCCGCCCGATCTGCGGCACAGGAGTGCGCTGCCGGCCTGTGCGTGCGAGCGCGACGGTGCGCTGCGTCACGCAGCCGATGCTAGGTTCGCCGGCATGACGGTGCAGATCACGGCCGGGGAGTTCCACGCGGCCGACGGTGTCGAGGACTGGCGCTGCCTCTACCACGTGGTCTCGGCGTACTTCCGCACCGGCTCGCTAACCAAGGGCATAGCGTTCGTCGATGAGATCGGCCGGCTTGCCGGTGGCGCGGAGCAGCAGTACGTCAACGTCGATCTGCGTCATGTCGGCGTCACGGTGTCCCTGTCGTCGCGCGACGTCGCGCTGGCCCGGCGGATCTCGGCTGCCGCCAGGGATCTGGACATCCCCGCCGACCCGACCGCCGTGCAGCTCGTCAACGTCACTCTCGACGCGCTGGTCGGCGCGGACGTGCTGCCGTTCTGGCGGGCGCTGCTGGGTTACCGCCAGATCGACGACGACTATCTGGCCGACCCGGCGCGTCGGGGTCCGGGTTTCGGGCTGCAGCCGATGGACGCCGGGCGCCCACAACGCAACCGCATGCACCTCGATGTCGCCGTCCCACATGATCAGGCCGAGGCCCGAATCGCCGCCGCGTTGGCTGCGGGTGGCCGGTTGGTCTCCGATGCGCACGCACCGAAGTGGTGGGTCTTGGCGGACATCGAGGGCAATGAAGCGTGCGTCGCCACCTGGGTCGGCCGATAGTGGTGGTCCTCTCGAAGGCTGAACCATCGGCCACACTGACGGCATGACGACGGTCGTGCCGATGAGCCCCGCCCATCCGGCGTTCGATCAGGTAGCTGCTCTGTTCGACGACTACCGGGTGCACTACGGCCAACCGTCGGCCCCGGAGACAACCCGCTCCTGGCTGCACGACCAGATCGCACAACACCGGATCTCCGCCGCTGCCGCCATCCGAGCTGATCACGTCCGCGGCTTCATCACGGTCACGGTCACGCCGGCATCGCTCAGGCTGGGCACCTCGTGGTCGATCCGCGACCTCTACGTGGCCCCGCACCATCGCCGTAGCGGCATCGCGAAGGCCCTGCTCCAGCACGTCATCCGCAACGCCCGTGCCGCCGGCGCGCATCGCGTGTCGCTCCAAACCGAGACCGACAACATCCCCGCCCTGGTGCTCTACACCGAGATCGGCTTCAAGCCCGTCACCGGCCTGGAACTACTCAACCTCACCTTCGACCCCACCCTCCAAGATCCGGGAGACAGGGCCTAGACGTCGCGCCGTGGCCTTGCGCGACGCGGCGGCGGGAGCTGCTTGCGGAGTACGAGGGGTGCGCCGGCCCTTTCCGCCTGGTAGAGGGTCGATGGTGCGTGGGACGCTCCCGTCATGCGTATCGCCGAGCACATTGCCGCGCTGGATGAGGAAGGCGCCCGACTGGCAGAGGCGGCGGACCTGGCGGGCCTGGACGAACCCGTGCCCACCTGCCCTGGATGGCAGGTCCGTGATCTGCTGCGCCATGTCAGCGGCGTCCATCGCTGGGCCACGGGCCACGTCATCACGGGGCGCCATCAGCCTTACTCCAGTCGCGAGGAGGCGGAGTTCTTCGCCGCAGTCGAGGACGACGAGCTGCTGGACTGGTTTCGGGAGGGCCACCGCGCACTCGTGGACACGCTGGCAGCGGCTGACGAGAGCGTTGAATGCTGGACGTTTCTGCCCGCGCCCTCGCCGTTGGCGTTCTGGGCACGTCGCCAGGCTCACGAAACCGCGGTACACCGTGCCGATGCCGAGTCGGCTGTCTCAACGGTTCCCTCCTGGGCCCCCTCCTTCGCCGCTGACGGCATCGACGAACTGCTCAATGGCTTCTTCGGGCGGCCCGGTGGGCTTCTGGTGGCCGATCCACCCGTCAGCATGGCTCTTGTGCCGACTGATATCGACGCGGGATGGACGCTCTCCATCGAGCCGGCCGGGCGCCGCCTGGTAGCCGGTGAGATGCCGGCCCAGTTGACCGTCGTGGGACCTGCGTCCGAGCTCTACCTCCTGCTGTGGAACCGGAGTGGGACCGAGCGCCTCGAACTACGCGGGGACGCGGCCGTCTTGGATCTCTGGCGGGCAAAGGCCACGATCACCTGGAAGTGACGCCGTCATCCCGGCGAGGTCAGCCCGGTGCCGCCCACCGTGGTCCCATCCGCTCGTCGACAGACCCGGACGGGTGAGACAGGCGGGGAAGCGGCAGGCGGCGCGGTACAGCCCCCCACATCACCGGCTCACGTCATTCCGCAGGCACGATACGGAGGTTCAGCAGCATGTCCTCGAAGGCCTCGGGTCCGAATCGTGCCGCCACGATGTGCACCGGTGAACACGCCATGTCCAGCGTCACGTCGCCCACGGGACGCCTCTCGACGCCGGTCACCACCAGAGTCGTCTCTCGCACTGTCACGTCCTCGATCGTGACGTCATAGCCGAGCACAGGACGGTCCCCGACCGAGAGAATGACGACCGTCTCCTTCGCGAGGTCTACCGGCGGCGGCGGTGGGACAGGCTGCCGTCCGGCATTGATCGATGCCCAGTGCTGCGCCCACGATCCCGATCGACGAATCAGGAACAGGCCGTAACCTCGTGAGGTGTCGGCCTTGGCCTGCCCGTGGTACAGCGTGCGAAAGGTCCCGGCACGTCCGGACGATCTGCTCACCCGCTGACCCTACTGGCGCTGACCCTCGAAACAGCTTCCGTCTACGTCCGGCGGCTCGGGCGCGAAAGTATTCGGACGGTTGGTGCGGCACGTCGGCGGCATGAGTACACCCTCGGTCTTGAGCCGGGCTCCCCGGCGTCAGGTAACTCTGTCGCCGTGTCGTGCCGGGCCTGGCGACAATGCTCACCGGACAGCGATACGACGAGGGTCGAAGCATGTTGCTGGAGTGGGTCGACGGTTGGGCGGACACGAATGGCCGGTGATGGTCAGCACCGTTCACCTCGGGCGCCATCGGTACCGGGTCATGCGGCCGGCACGACCGCCGGGGTTCGCCGGTCTGTACGAGGGCCCTCTTGGAGCCCAGTTCTGCCTCGACAAGGAAACAGCGACGCTGTTCGCTCTGGCGTGGGGACTGGCTGCCCGGTCGCCGCACACGATGGTCTATCTTCCCCTTCGTCGCGCGACACGTCCCCACCATCACAGTTGGGGGCGCCCGCTCGACCTGGTGTTGCTGCATCACCGCCTCGCGTTCCCGCCGTCGCGGTGGAAGCAGGTCCGTTCCCGGTTGGGGACCGGCCGGCCACACACCGTGGTGCTACCCGCTCAGGCGTGGCCGGCGCGGTTGACCGCCGATCACCGGCGAGTCCGGTATCGAGAGTTCCGCGATCATCTGCGGTGGGACATCGCCGCCGACACGTTGGTGCTCACCGGCAGCCGTGAAGCGTTCGAGTTGGAAGCCGACCAGGTCCGCGCCTTGGCCGAGGAGTGCCCCGCCCATCGCGCTCGCATGCCAGGCACGCCGGTGATGCCGGGGGTCCGGCAGTGGCCGGCCACGGCACGCAACTCGCGGCAGATCCGTATGGCGGCCCGCTTGGCAGCCCGGGGAAGGGGGCTCGTGCTGGGAACGCCAATGCATGTGCCGGTGGATCTACTCCTACAGGTACCGCTGCTACGCACCGTCTGACGTCTTTACGAGCGCTGTGTCGGCTCGGCGTGGTGATCGAGCTGCCGTGAGTACTCCGGGACGATGGTGTTCGTACCGAACGACGGACGTGTGCCGGACATGCTCACCGAGCAGCCAGCATCCGTGCGTGAGCGGCTGTTTCGAAGCGAGCTGAAGGTCGTCCAGGGCATCGCGGATGCCATCGACCTGTCCGAAGTGATCAGGCCGCCTTCCGGGTCGAACGGGTCGGATCTCTTGACTCTCGACCCGGTCGAGGGCCGACCCTTCCCGAGTGACGTATGAGGAGCACGACAAACGAGAGGTCCCGCTCGCGATCGACCTGGAGATGCTGCGGCCGGTGCTGCGCGCCGGCTGGGGAGCGGACACCTGCGACCCGCACGACCTGGAGGATTGGCACGCCGGCAACCCAGCCCGTGGGCAGTGCGGGGTGACCGCGCTGATCATTCAGGACCTGCTCGGCGGAGAGCTGATCCTCGGCGAGGTCCACGCCGGAGACACCAAGGTCGGCCACCACTACTGGAACCGGCTGGCCGACGGCCGCGAGGTGGACCTGACAGCCGACCAGTTCCAGCCGTCGGAAGTCGTTGTCGGCGGTCAGGTTCAGCAACGCCCGCCGGGCCCACCCGTCCGGTGCCGCCGGCAGTACGAGATCCTGCGGGACCGCGTCCTCGTCGCCCTCTACGGTGCCGCACCCCGTTTGCTCGTTCCGGACGGGATGCGAGGCTGACCGCGTGGCTTACCGAACGCCCGCCCTCCGGTGACGCCCGCATGAGCCTGGTGTCGGCGTTCGTACCGATCTGGATTCTCACCGCTGTCGGTTACGCGTCCTGTCGCTGGGGCCTGCTGGGCGAGGCAGCGGCGTCGGTGCTCGGCCGGTTCGTGTTCCAGCTCGCGATGCCGGCCGCCCTGTTCCTGGCCCTGGCCCGGATGCCGCTGTCCGGGTTCGCGGGCCGCTCGTTGCTCGCCTTCGGGGTGAGCACCGTCGCCGTGGTCGGGTTCGGTTGGGGCGGTGCGAGCCGGCTGTTCGGTCGCGAGCCCGGCGAACGGCCGATCTGGGGCATGGCCGCCGGGTACGTGAACTCGGCGAACCTCGGCATCCCGATCGCGACGCAGGTTCTCGGCGACGTGTCGTTCCTGGCGGTGGTGGTGCTGCTGCAGGTGCTGGTGGTGGCACCCGTGATCGTGGTCGTGCTGGACCGGCGCAGCGACCCGGCCGGGCGGGTCCGGGTGCGCCGGGTCGCCTCGCTGCCCGTACGCAATCCGGTGATCCTGGCGTCGCTGCTCGGTGTCGCGTGCTCCGCTGCCGGTGTGCGTCTGCCGGCGGCGGCCGCCGCGTCGCTGACGCTGCTTGCGGGCGCCGCGGCGCCCGCCGCCCTGGTCGCGCTCGGCGCGTCGCTGCACCCCGCGGCACCGTCGCGGGCGGAACCGACCGGGCCCGGAGAGCTGGCCGCGATCAGCGCGCTGAAGCTGGTCGCACAACCTGTCATCGCGTACGCGGCCGGCCTGGCCCTGCACCTGTCCGCGCCGCAGTTGCTCGCCGTGGTGGTGTGCGCGGGCCTGCCGACGGCGCAGAACACGTTCATCTTCGCCCAGGAGTACGGCGTCGGCGAGGCGGTCGCCAACCGGGCGGTGGTGGTGACGACGACGCTGTCGCTGGCCACGCTGGCTGCGGCGGCGGCGCTGCTCGGGTAGCTACCGCTCGGCGGGGAACCGCCTCCACTGCCCCTCGGAGACGACCTCGACCGTGCCGTCGACCACTGTGATCGCCGTCTGGTCGTCGATCGCGTACGCCGGACCGGCGACCTCGGCCGCCCACTTCTCGGCGTTCGCCATGGTGTTGTCCGGTTCGAGGCCCAGGTGCGGGAAGATCGAGAAGTCGACGAGCCCCAGCGTGCGGTCGTCAGGCGCGGACTGCCACTCGACGAAGTCCGTCCCGACACGCGGGGTCAGCACCATGCTCCCCGCGCTCAACCCCACCCAGACGGTGTCAGGCAGCGACGGCAGCAGGCCCGCCAGCCCGGACTGCCGCATCCAGTGGCACAGGTACGTCGCGTCACCGCCGTGCACCAGTATGACGTCCGCCTCGCGGACCCAGGGAACCCACCGCTCCTGGCCGATGCTCGGTAGCGCGGTCAGCTCCAGGACGCCCAGCGACTTCCAACCGAGGCCGGTCATCGGCAGCGGCGTCTGACCGGTGATGAAACGCCAGGCCGAGGCCGGCCCGCCCATCGGGTAGGCGGCCGTGGGGATGCAGAGCGCGTTGGACTCGGCGACCGGCTTGCCCAGCAGGCCGACCAGCGCATCGTGAATGCTCGGGTTCTGAACGCCCGCGGATGTGAGAAGAAGCTTCACGCCTACCTCCGGTGGCAGCGGTTGGGTGCACGGGAGTACAGACCGGGCACCGTATCGAAACTCATCGCCGCACGTCGCGTCACTCGCGGATCTCCATCGCCGCGACCAGGCCGTCGTCGAGGCGGTAGACGTGCGTGACGGTGTGGTCGGCGAGCTTCGTTCCGGCTTTGTCGTGCACCACCTGATGAACGGTGACGGCGATCCGGCCGTCCGGCTCCGTGCGGAACGCCGTCGGTGTGACGACGGGTTCGAGCTGGTCCCACTGCCGCCGCCAGTAGGCACTTACCTGGTCCCGGCCGCTGAGGACGCCTCCCTCCCAGCCGTTGGGCCACGAGACGTCCGGCGTCATGGCGGCCAGCAGCGTGGGGATGTCACGCCTGTTGAAGGCCGCGTAGAGGTTCGTGAGCAGGGCCTGGGAGGTAGGGCGTCTCGGCGAATCCACGGAGCCAGCATGGCCGGTGGGTGAGACCTCGCGCAGACGTCTTAGCGGTCAGCAGAACGCGAGCAGACCCGGACGGTAGGGACGCAGCCCCACGGCGCGCCACGACCGTCCCGTTGTGATCTCCGCCCACCTGCCGGCGCGTGCCCACATCTGCTCCTCGAAGGCGCTGCGGCCGGCCGTCTCGCGCCATGGGCTCACCGTCTGGGGCGGATGCGTCGTACCTCGACGTAGCGGCGGATCTTCTCCGCGGTCCCGCAGTCGTCCATGCTGCACCAACGACGGCTGCGGTTCTTGCTCTCGTCGATGAACAGGAAGCGGCAGCCCGCGCATCGCTTGATCCGATCGAGCGCACCCGTGGTGAGAAGCTGGACCGCAGCATGGACCACCGGCCGTAAGGGCCGGGCAAGCGTGTGGTCGTCCCGCCAGGACCATGCGAATGTCTTCCCGCGCATGAGCTGTGCGTGGGCGAGCGCGTCGGCTTCGTCGTCGCGCAGCCGGGTCAGCGCCGCTGCGCCCGGGTCCTCGCCGGCGGCCAGTGGCCGGAACACCTCGTCCAGGTAGTCACGGGTGCGAAGTGCCTGCGCGAAGACGGTGTGGGCGCTGTCCGGACTGCCGCGGGACAGCCGGCGCAACGCCGCCGCCTGCGTTTCGGTGAGGGTGCCCGCGTACACGCTCCAGGCGATCAGCTCGGCGTAGCCGGTGAGCACGTCGTCGTCCGGAGGCCCGACGGGTGGGCCGGCGCGGGTGTTGAGGAAGTCCAGCGCGAGGTCGCCGCCGACCAGGCGCATCCGCGTAACCCTTGCTGTTTCCATCAAAACCGACTTTACCAGTTGCCCCGTGACGAGGAGCCTTCCTAGAGTGTTTCCGTCATAGCCGGTTTAGGGGGTAACAATGGGCCAGGCGCACGCACACCGGCGGGCAGTGGGCGCGCTGATCGGCCTCGCCGGCGGAACGTTCCTCTACACCGCAGCCGAGGCGCTGCCGATCGGGCTGCTGTTGCCGATGGCCGTGGACCTGGCCGTTCCGCCGTCCCAAGTGGGCATGCTCGTCACCGTGTACGGCGCGGTGGTGATGGTCGCCTCGGTCCCGTTGACGGCGCTGGTGCGCAGAGTTCCTCGCCGACGGCTGCTGTCGGCGCTCCTGGCCGGCTTCGTCGTCAGCAACGCGATCACGGTGTTCGCGAGTACGTTCACCATGCTGATGGCAGCCAGGATCGCCACCGCGGCCACTCATGCGTTGTTCTGGGCGGTCGTTGTGCCGACCGCGGCTGAGCTGTTCCGGCCCGGACTGCACGGACGGGTGGTCGCGATCGTGTTCGCCGGCGGCAACGTCGCCCTCGTCCTGGCCGTGCCCGCGGGCACCTGGCTGGGTGAACGTGCCGGCTGGCGGGCATCGTTCCTGGCGGTGGCCGGGCTCGGTGTGCTCGTCTTCGCCGTGGTGGCCTGGTTGCTGCCGTCGACGGGGCCGGCACAGGGACACGCCGGCCGGGGCAGAACCCCCGACTCCCGCCGGTTCTGGCTCCTGGTCGTCGTGGCCGTCCTGTCGACCGCCGGCGCCATCGCCGGCTACACCTACATCGCCCTGTTCGTCACCGAGGTCACCGGATTGCCCGCCGCGTCGATCGCGACCATCCTGCTGGCGCGCGGCGTCGCCAGCGTCCTCGGCATCCTCGCCGCCGGACCGATGGTCGACCGCAGCCCGTGGTCCGCCCTGGTCGCGACGGTTGCACTGCAGTGTGTGGCGCTGCTCGGCCTGTACGCGTTCGGCCACCACCCGGCGGTTGCCGTCGTCCTGATCGCACTCGCCGGCCTGGGGTTCGCCGCGTTCACCGCGGCGCTCGGCGGCCTCGTCCTTCAGGTGGCGCCCGGCCGCTCCGATCTCGCCGCTGCGACGCTGTCCGCCGCCGTCAACGTCGGCATCACCGGCGGCGCCTTTCTCGGGGCCCTCGTACTGGAAAGCCACGGTGCCGCCGGCACGATGTTGGTCGGCGCCCTGCTCAGCGCTGTCGCCCTCGCACTCGCCCTCGGCGAACGACTCATCCCGCCGCCGCACAGCAAGGGCGGCGCGGCCGTTCGTGAGTCGATCCCGGCGGGGCGTCGGCGGTGACGGCGGGGCGTCCGCGATGCTGTGGACGTGGAGTACGTGTCCAGACTGCCGGGGCCGCCGCTGGACGGGCTGATCGACGACCTCTACTACCTGGCGGGCACGCCCCCGTACCCCCGGCTGACGCTGCCGCCGATGCCGGCGGCGCTGCTCATCGTCAACCTCGGCGCGCCGTTCCGCGTCCGCGGTGGCACCGACATCGAGACCACCGAGTACGCCGACGGCTGCGTGATCACCACGCCCACCCGCGCGTTCGAGTTCGGTTACCCGCGCCCGACCCGGTCCGTCGGCGTACACGTCAAGCCGTGGGGCCTGGCGCCGTTCCTGCCGATGCCGGCGGCCGAGCTGTGCGACCGGCCCGTGACGCTGGAGCAGGTCTGGGGCCGGCCCGCCGTCGCCGAGCTGCGCGACCGGCTGGCCACGGCCGACGGGCCGCACGAGATGCTGACGCTGCTCGAGGAGGAGCTGAGGCGACGGCTGTCCGATACCACCGGCCTGGGGCTGGTCCGGCACACGAGCGGCGTCATCGCGGCGACCAGCGGCGCGGTGCCGATCGGCAACCTGAGGACGGCGGCCGGTGTCAGCAGCACCCATCTGACGCAGCGGTTCAAGGAAATCGTCGGCGTCACACCGAAGCGGCTGGCCCGCACCTACCGCTTCGCCGCCGCCGTGTTCGCGATCGACCCCGCCCGGCCGGTCGACTGGGGCGAGCTGGCAAGCGACGCGGGCTACTTCGACCAGGCCCACTTCGGCCACGAGTTCCGGGCGTTCACCGGCCTCACACCCACCCGGTACGTCGAGGTCCGGCGGCGGTTCCTGCGCGAACACCCCGGCCACGTGATCGACGGCTGGTCGCTGCCGGCCGATTGATTTCCTACAAGAACGGCGGCCCGCGGCCCGCTAACTTGGGGGCCACCCAAGGAAGAGGAGAAGTCGGCGTGGGCACTGTGGTCCTGTACAGCTCGGTGTCGGTGGACGGCTTCGTCGCGGACGACAACGACCAGCCCGGGCCGCTGTTCGACTGGTTGACCAGCGGGGACGTCCCGCTGGACGACAGCGGCGCGTTGCGGGTGTCGCAGACGTCCCACGACTACGTCCGGCCGTACTGGGATCAGATCGGGGTGACTGTCGTCGGGCGGCACGTGTTCGACCTGACCGACGGCTGGGACGGGACGCCGCCGAGCGGCATCGACCACGTGGTCGTCGTGACGCACCGGCCGCCGCCCGAGGGTTGGAACCCCGGCGCGCCGTTCCACTTCGTCGACGGCGTCGAGGCGGCAGTGGCCAAGGCGCAGGAACTTGCGGGGGACCGCATCGTCGAGGTCGCCGCCGGTGACGTCGGCGGCCAGGCGCTCGCCGCGGGCCTGGTCGACGAGGTACGCATGGACGTCGTACCCGTCGTGTTCGGGTCCGGCAAGCGCTTCTTCGGGTCGGTCGACGCGCAGCACCTGCTGGAGGATCCGGACGTCGTGCTCCCGGGCGAGCGGGTGCTTCACCTGCGGTACCGGGTGCGCCGCTGACCGAGCGCGAACGCGGCGTCCGATCCCCGCCGGACAGACGGCCCGACGTCGACCAGGCTTCCTCCCGTGAACAACGCACTCGACGGCAAGGTAGCTCTCGTCACCGGTGGTGGCCGTGGCATCGGCGCGGCGGTGGACCGGGCGGCCGGGGAACTGGGCCGGTTGGACATCCTGGTCAACAACGCGGGCGCGTTCCTGCTCGGGCAACTGGAGCAGCTGAGTCTCGACGAGTTCGAGCAGACAGTCGCGGTGAACGTCCGGGCACCGTTCGTCGCCTCGCAGGCCGCGGTGCGCCACATGTCGGCGGGCGGGCGGATCGTCAACATCGGCAGCAACACGGCCGAGCGGGCGGTCTTCCCGGGCTTCTCGCTCTACGCGATGAGCAAGACCGCCCTGATCGGTCTGACCAAGGCGCTCGGGCGCGAACTCGGCGGTCGAGCGATCACCGTGAACCTGGTGAACCCCGGCGCCACGGACACCGAGCTGAACCCGGCCGACGGCCCGAACGCGGACACGATCAACGGGTTCACCGCCCTCGGCCACTACGCGCAGCCGGCCGACGTGGCCGCCGCGGTGGCGTTCCTCGCCGGCCCGGACGGGCGTTACGTCACCGGCGCGACTGTGAACGTCGACGGCGGATTCACCATCTGACCATCGGGAACGGCCAGGGTGATGACCGGAAGGACGGCTGCGGCGGGGGAGAGTTCTCCCTTTTCCGCTGGCGCGCGCCGGGCAGCGCGGGTACACCTGGGCGGTGATCCTCATCCAGCGGGTCCGCGTCCGGTGGACCGCCGACGCTCGCGGCGCGCCCGCGGCGAACGCCCGCCGTGGACTGGTCCGGGCGATGCCGCTGCCCCGGGCACTGCCGGAGGGCGAGGTGGTCGTCCACGACGTGCTAGCCGACCGGGCAGCCGGCTACGAACACCGGGACGGGGTACGCGCCGGAGACGTCGCGCTGGCCCGCGAGGCCGGGCTCTGGCTCGGGCGTGGCCAGGCGTGCATCGTCGTGGACCGGCTGCCGGGGTCGGCGGCGTTTCCGCGCCCGTCGGCGTCGGCACGGCTGTTCACGCTCGCCCCCGGGCAGGTCGGCCGCTACCGGGCCAACTTCCGGTTCACCGGCTGCGGGTGCGATCCGAGCTGGTACTACGAGGAGTGGCTGGTGCACGTCGGACACGGTGCGGTGGCATCCTTCGGCGCGCCGGACCGCGACGTCGACCACCGCGTGCACCTGTACGGGTAGGCGTCAGCTGTCGAACCAGACGACGAGTCGTACGTTGCCCTCGCCGTGCCGTTCGGCCAGCTCGCGCATGCCTTCCAGCACCGCGCGCAGCGCCGGGTCACGCTGCAGCGCATCGCTGTTGGACAGGCGCTCCACCCGCCACATCACGTTTCCCGAGCGCCATTCGGTGCCCTCCGGGTAAGTGCTGCCCCGGTGATCCGCGTGCTCGCCGGCTACCTCGCGCCAGGCTCGCCCGTGCCGGGTGGCCTTGCTCCGGTAGCGCGGTCCCTCAGCGGTCAGGTCGTACACGTGGATCCGGTCGTCGACCCGAGGGGATCGCGCGTTCCAGTCGATGCGTGCCACCTCCGCCCACGACACCCACGTGGGGTCGTGATGGCGGTCGGTGAGGTGGCGAGCGCGCAGGTTCGCGCTGACGTCGTCCGGCAGGCCACGGCCGGGCGCGACCGGCTCGAACCCGGCGTAGTTGCGCACACCGAACAGCAGGCCGAAGGCCTCGTAGTTGGTGGGGATCTCCCGCAGGCTGATGTCGGTCAGCTCCCACGGCGAACCCGGGCCGTGCGGCCGGATCTCCACCCCACCCCAGATGGCGGTACTCACGTTGCTCCACCCCCGCAGCCGAGACGGTCTGATGTCCGCCACGACCATCGCACCCGGCGGCAAGGCGCCGCGGTCCGGACCCGCCCGCCGAGGGGCGGCGCGCTGGCTAGGCTGTGCCGGTGTGGAAGGCGGGGTCCCGGGGTGACCGTCATGGTTGACGCGGACGACGTGCGTCGGGTGGCGTTGTCGCTGCCCGACGTGGTCGAGATCGACAGTGACGGCTTCGACTTCCGTGTCGCCGGCAAGGGGTTCGTCTGGTCCTATCCCGAACGTACGCCCGGGAAGCCGCGGCGCATCCGCACCGACATCGCCGTGCTGTACGTGGGCGACGAGGCGGAGAAACAGGCCCTGCTCCTCGGTGAGCCCGACCTCTTCTTCACCACCCCCGCGTACGACGGGTTGCCCCTGGTCATGCTGCGGCTGGCGCGCGTCGGCGTCGAGCGTCTGACGGAACTCGTCACCGACGCGTGGCGGATGCGTGCCCCCGGCTCGCTCACCGGTGAACCCGGCGCGTGACCCCGCACGCTATCCGTCGAGGATCTGCTCCCGGAGGATGTCCGCGTGCCCGCAGTGCTGGGCGAGCTCGCGCAGGACGTGGAGATACACCCACCGCAGCGGAAGCGGGCCCCGTCGGTGCCCGGTGAGAATGTCATCCAGACCTCGCGTGGAGGTCGCCCGGCGTGACGCGTCCCGGGCGTCGCGGTAGGCCTGCCGGACCCCGGCGATCGTGTCGCCGTCGTCGAGGAGGAACGAGTCCTCCGACCGCTCCGGGATGCCGATCTCGGCGCGAGACCGGCCCGTGACGGCTTCGTCGAACCAGACCTTCTCGACGAAGGTGGCGTGCTTCACCAGACCCAGCAGCGTGGTGCGGGAGGCCACCAACGATCGGCGCGCCTGTTCCTCGGTCAGTCCGTCCAGGCAGCGGTCGAGCGCGTCGCGGTGTTCGTCGAGAAACGCCTCGAACTGGGCCTGGATCGGCTGCGCGACGACTTCGGCGGAGAAGGTGGGCGGGAAGGACGGCATGGACGCAGCATTCCAGATCGGCGGCCGGATGAGCGCGGGGTGTATCAGGCGGGTCGCTGACGAACCGCGACGATCTCGGCGTGGTGAGCGACCGCCCAGTCGGCCAGCGCGGAAAGCGGCTCCAGAAGGCTGACACCGAGTGGCGTCAGCCGGTACTCGACGCCCGGCGGCACCGTCGGAAACACCTCACGCTCGACCAGGCCGTCGCTTTCCAGCGCACGCAGTGTCCGGCTGAGCATGCGCGGGCTGATGCCCTCCACGGCGCGGTGCAACTCGTTGAACCGGTGCGGATGCCGGCCGAGCAGGGTGATCAGCAACAGCGTCCACTTGTCGCTCACCCGCCGCAGCAGGTCGGTGACCGGACAGCGGTCGTACTCGCCGGCCGGAACCGGCACCGGCAGCCGATGATCGAGCAGCGAGGCACTCACATCGGTGTCACCTGTGGACATGAAAGTGCCTTCTTTCGCCTCCGCCGGCCTGCTGCCCAGGATGGGGCAGGTCGATGAGCACACGATAAGGGGGCGACGTGGGCGTCGTGGTGGTCAGTGGCGGCACGAACGGAATGGGGCGTGCGTTCGCCCTGGGGCGGGCCGAACATGGCGACCGCGTCCTGGTGCTCGGCCGCAACCGTGCACGTGGCGAGGCGATGGCCGGCGGCCTGATCGCCTTCCTTCCCGTCGATCTGTCCAGCACGGCCGAGACGCGGCAGGTCATCGAGCACATCCTCGGCGAGCACCAGGTCGTGGACGCGTTGACGCTGTTCGCCAATGCGGTGACGCCGCGTCGCATCGAGACGGTGGAGGGACTGGAGCGTACGTTCGCGCTCTACTACGTCAGCCGCTACCTGCTCAGTTTCGGTCTGCGTCCGGCCCTGGACCGGGCGACCCGGCCGGTGATCGTGAACGTCGCCGGTGTCGGGGTCACGAGAGGCGAGGTGCGCTGGGCCGATCCCCAGATGAGGGAGGGCTACTCGGCCGTCGCCGCCCAGTTGCAGGCCGGGCGGGCCAACGACCTGCTCGGCGTGGGCTTCGCCCAGCGGTCCGGTAGCCGCGCCCGATACGTGCTCTACCATCCCGGGTTCACCAGGAGCGGTGACCGTAGCGCGCTCCCGCTCGTGGTACGGGGGCTGCTCGCGGTGGCGGCGGCGGTCGCCGCCCGGTCCGTCGCGGACGCGGTGGCGCCGATTCACCGGTTCCTGGACGCGCAGCCGACCGCGCCGGTGACCGCCGTCGACCGGGGGAAGCAACTTCCGCCCGGTTTCCCGACCCTCGACCCTCATGACGCCGAGCGGTTGATGGACCTCACGGAGAGGCTGCTGCGGTGAGGCGCCGCGCCGACGCTACGGCCGGAAGTAGTCGGACATCATGCTGCTGACCCACTCCGGCTGCCGGACGTTCGTGGGGACGAACTCCACCAGCACCGGCTTCAGGTCGATGACCGGCGTGCCGGACACCGCGTCGAGGCCCACCACCGTCAGTTCCCGGCCGTGGACCGACTCGATGCGGCAGCACGTCACGCCGATCCGGTTCGGCCGACGGGGACCACGGCCGGCGAACACGCCCATCGGCGGCAGGTCGGCCCGGCCCCGGTAGGGACGGGGCTCGCGGTGGTCGCCGCCGTCCGGGAACCGGTCGAAGACGAACACGACCTCCACGTGCGAGAACTCCTCCAGGCCCTGCAGGCACGCCTCGCCGAAACGTTCGTCGACGACGATCGTGCTGCGGACGGCGCCCCAGTTGTCGCTGTCCTGGATGTCCGTCCGGTCGTTGCGGACCGTGCCGATGGGGGTGATCTCGAAGCTGGGCATGCCCGGAGAGTAGTTCCGCGTGGCTCGTCACGGGGGCCCACGAGCCGGGCCACCGGCGCTAGGCTCATGATCATGGACGTTCTCCGATACGCGGCGTTCACCGCCGATCCCGCCGGCGGCAACCCGGCCGGTGTCGTGCTCGACGCCACCGGGGCGGGCGACGCGGAGATGCAGCGGGTGGCGGCGCAGGTCGGCTACTCCGAGACGGCCTTCCTCGTGCCCGGCGAGGGCGGACGGTTCACGGTGCGCTACTTCAGCCCGAAGGCGGAGGTGCCGTTCTGCGGCCACGCGACCATCGCGTCCGCGGTCGCGTACGCGCAGCGGCACGGCCCCGGCGCGCTGCACCTGGACACCCGCGCCGGACTGGTCGAGGTCGCCACGAGCGCGCAGGCCGACGGCACCACCACCGCCACGCTCACCAGCGTCGCGCCGCGCACCGTACCCCTTGCCGCGGGCGACCTCGCGGCGCTGCTCGCCGCGTTGCGCTGGTCGCCGGACGATCTCGACGCGATGCTGCCGCCGCGTGTCGCGTACGCCGGGGCCTGGCATCCGATCGTGGCCGCCGCGACCCGGCGGCGCCTGGCGGACCTGGACTACGACATGGCGGCGCTGAGCGCGCTGATGGCCGAGCGGGACTGGACGACGATCGACCTGGTGCATCGCGAGTCCCCGCTGGTGTTCCACGCGCGCAATCCGTTCCCGCCCGGCGGCGTGGTCGAGGACGCGGCGACCGGCGCGGCGGCCGCCGCGTGCGGCGGTTACCTGCGCGAGATGGGCCTGGTGCGGCCGCCCGCCACAGTCACCGTGCGGCAGGGCGAGGACATGGGCCGCCCGAGCCTGCTCACCGTCGGCATCCCCGCCGATCCCGGCGCCGGGATCGCGGTGACCGGCACCGCCGTGCCCATTCCACCCGCTGAGGCGGCCCGGTGAGGCCGGACCACTACGACGGCTTCGCCGAGCGGTACGCCGCGGAGAACGAGTCCAGCCTGTTCAACGCCTACTACGAGCGGCCCGCGATGCTGGAACTCGCCGGGGACGTGCGGGGCCGGCGGATCCTCGACGCGGGCTGTGGCACCGCCCCGCTGTCCGAGGCGCTCGCCGCGCGCGGGGCCGTCGTGACCGGCTTCGACGGCAGCCCGGCGATGGTGGAGCTGGCCCGCGAGCGGCTCGGCGGGGACGCGACGCTGCTGGTGGCCGACCTGGGCGCGCCGCTGCCGCTCGCCGACGGCGCGTTCGACGACGTGATCGTGTCGCTGGTGCTGCACTACTTGGAGGACTGGACCGCGCCGTTGGCCGAGCTGCGCCGTGTGCTGCGTCCCGGCGGCCGGCTCCTGGTGTCGGTGAACCATCCGATCGGGTACGAGGTGGCGTTCCCGGACGCCGACTACTTCGCCGTCGCGAGCTGGTCAGAGGAGTACGACTTCGACGGGCAGCGCGCCACGCTCACCTACTGGCACCGGCCGCTGCACGCGATGACGGCGGCGTTCACCGACGCGGGTTTCCGGCTCTCGGTGATCAGCGAACCGCCGTTCTCGCCCGACACGCCGCGCGAGCTGCTGCCCCCGGAACTCGACGGCCGTACGGCCTTCCTCTGCTTCATCTTCTTCGTTCTCGAAGCGCACTGAATCCGAGCGGCGCATAACGTCGAGCGGCGTATAACGTCGGATCCGGGTCGGCTCGTTCGTAGGACGGGTGAGAGGCGGCCGGACCGGCCGCCCGGACAAGGGAGTCATGGCATGCCGCGGTACCTGATCTCGTTCAACGACGGCGCGATGGACCACATCCCCGCGGAGGAGATCCCCCAGGTGGGCAAGGACGCGCACGCGGTCATCCAGGAGGCCGTGAACGCTGGCGTGTTCGTGTACGGCACCGGGCTCGAACGCCAGCAGGCCAGCATCGTGGACACGGACGGGGTGGTCACCGACGGGCCGTTCCCGGAGACCAAGGAGGTCATCGGCGGGTTTGTGGTCCTCGACGTGGCCTCACGCGACGAGGCGCTGAAGTGGGCCGCCAAGATCGCCGTCTCGTGCCGCTGCGCCCAGGAGGTCCGGGAGGTCATGCCCGACCCTGAGACGGAGGCGATGCTCCGCGCGGCGGGCCGCTGACCGGTCCGATGTCGACGCGACGACGGTGGGCGGGGCACCCGGACGGAGGCCACGCCTACCATGATCGCTAGCCTCGTGCGGTGAAACGTGAACTCGCCGCGCTCTCCCTGCTGTTCGTCGTCTCCGCGTGTGCGCCCTCGGAACCCACGCCGTCGACGTCCGCCACCCCGTCGTCGTCCGCGTCGGCCTCGGCCGCTCCTCAGGCCGGCTCGACCGCGCCCGCGGACAAGGTCGCGGCCGGTGCGTGCAACATGGTGGCCCGGGTGGTCGAGCAGCAGGACGTCCGCTTCACCTCGAACTCGCCGATCGCCATGCGTGCCCGCAAGGCGGCCGACCCGGGCGTCCGGGACGCCGGCGAACGGCTGGCGGTGGCGGCGAAGGAATCCGGGGACATGTTCGTCCGCAACGACCCGAACGAGGACACCGGCCCGGTCGACGCCCGTATGGCCGAGGCGCAGCGCGGGCTCCTGTCCGCGTGCACGGCGCTGTTCGGGCCGCAGCCGTGGCCGTTCGCCCCGTCGCCGACACCGACCACCTGAGCCGCGGCGCTGATGCCGGCTCGTGCCGGGCCGGCGGCCCCGGCGATGGCGAGTGTGTGCTGATATTCGCGCCAGTGGGCCAGCTTGCCGTCCCGGGTCCGCAACACCCCGATGAACGGCGCGGACGCGGTCACCCCGGTCACCGTGTGTGTGCCGACGAGTTCGTACTCGACCACGATCACCTCGGGATCGGCGGTCTCGTGTACGACCACGCCGCGGCACTCGTCGAACCGCACCGGGAACGACGCCCGGCCCGCTCGCGTGTACTCGAGAACGGGTTGCTTCCCCTCGGTGCGGGTCGGGTGGCCGGGCGCGGCGAAGGGCGTCTCGATCACCACGTCGTCGGCCAGCGAATCCGCCTCGAAGGTGGGCAGGTTCGCCAGCCACCTGGCGCGCATGCTCTCGAAGATCTGCTGTGGTGTCACGTCGGCTCCGCGATAATGAGTCATGACTCGACTTGTGGCTCCGAGAATAATGAGTGGAGACTCACTTTGGTAGAGGGTCCGCCCCTGCGCGCCGACGCGCAACGCAACCGGGTACGCATCCTGGACGCCGCCGAGGCGGTCTTCGCCGAGTTCGGCGCCCGGGCCTCCACCGAGGAGGTGGCCCGCCGGGCCGGCGTCGCCATCGGCACGGTCTTCCGTCATTTCCCCACCAAGGAGGACCTGCTCGCCGCGCTCATGAAGCGACTGCTCGCGCAGCTCGCCGAGGAGGCGGGACGACACGACCTCTTCGGGTTCTTCAGACACACGGTGGCACAGGCCGCCGCGAAGAAGACGGCAGTCGAACTGCTCGCCGGATCCGGGGTGGACATCCGGCTTCCGGAAGCGGTAGGTCACCTGGAGGAGGCGGTGGGCAGGCTGCTGGAACAGGCCCGGGCCGACGGAACCGTCGCCGACTCGGTGCGGCTCCCCGAGGTGATGGCGCTGCTCACCGGCATGTGCCAGGGCGCGCTGCACGGCGGATGGGACGAGCACCTGCAAGCCCGGACGCTGGCGGTCGTCTTCGCCGGCTTCGAGCGCGGCTGACGGTCCGGCGCGGATCACGCCGCGATAAACCGGTTGGCCCGCCCGGCGAGCGCTGTTACCTTGCCGGTGGCCGTGCCGGAGAACGAGGGAGGTGGTACCCGTGACCGCAGTATCGACATGGGTGCTCCCCTCGGGGGTCACGGCCGGGCGATAGGTCGTCCGGGAGCGCCGTCGCACTCCCGAAAGGCACGACCATGCGCTTCACCTCCGAACAGCGCCTCGCCGACGGCGTCCGCGAACGCGAGTTCACCCTCGGCGAGATCCCGGGCATCCTGTGGACGCCCGCCTCCACGTCGGCGCCGGCCCCGCTGATCCTGCTCGGCCACCCCGGCGGACTGCGCCGGATGTATCCCCGCCTGGCGGCCCGGGCGCAGGGCTGCGTCGAACAGGGCTTCGCCGCCGCCACCATCGAACTGCCCGGCGGTGGCGACCGGCCCGCGTCCGCCGCCGCCGAGCAGGCCCGCGCCGACCTGCGCCGGGCACTGGCAGCCGGCGAGCGGGTCGCCGACGAGGTGGTCGACCGGCTCGTCCTGCCGCTGGTGGAGGAGGCGGTCCCGGAGTGCCGGGCCGCGCTGGACGCGCTCCTCGCGCTGCCCGAGGTCGGCGGCCCGGTCGGGTACGCCGGCGGGGTGATCTCGATCGGCGTACGGCTGGCGGTGGTCGAACCGCGCATCGTGGCCGCGCTCCTGTTCGCCGGAAGCTTCGTGCCGCGCGCCATCATCGAGGAGGCCCGGCGGGTCACCATTCCGCTGCACGTCCTGTTGCAGTGGGACGACGAGGGCAACGACCGGCGGATGGCGCTGGACCTGTTCGACGCCTTCGGCTCGTCGGAGAAGACGCTGCACGCCAACATGGGCGGGCACACCGGCGTGCCGTGGTTCGAGGGGGACGCCGCGAACCGGTTCTTCGCCCGGCACCTGAAGGCGGGCCAACCGGCGGCGGTCTCGGCGGATCCGGGGGAGGGGACGCCGTCCGGCCAATAGGGTGATCGCATGGCGCCCGTGACCGGACTGGACCACGTCGTCATCGCCGTGTCCGACTGGCGGGCCGCCACCGACTTCTATCGCGACGTCGTCGGCGCCGAGGTGATCGGCGTCGGCGGCGACCGCGTCGCCTTCCGGATCGGCCCCCACCGGTTGAGCGTGCACGGGCCGGGTCTCGACCTCGGCGGCAACGTGGCCCGGATTCCCGTCCGTCCGGGCAACAGCGACATCTGTTTCGTCTGGGCCGGGCCGATCGAGGAGGCGGTGGCGCACCTGCGGCGGCACGACGTCGAGGTGGAGACGGGACCGGTCCGGCGGGTCGGCGCCGGTGGCACCGGGACCAGCGTCTACTTCCGCGACCCGGACGGAAGCCTGCTGGAGTTCATCTCCTACCAGGAGAGGCCGTGACCGGTCAGAGCGGTGACACCACCAGCTCGACGTGCCGGGCCTCCGTCGCGTCGTCCACGGCGAACTGCAGCAGCCAGCGGCCCGGCGCCAACTCGATCTCGTCGTTGTCGTCGGCGTCGCCGACGTAGAGCCGCCCGGACGGGACGTCCAGTGTCACCTCGTGCGGGTGCCCCGTGACGCGCTGCGACGTCACCCGGATGTCGAGGGTGACATCTGCCTCTCCCTCGTCCGCCACGGCGGCGGAGGCGACCACGACCGCGACGTGGTGCGTCGTGGCGAACACCGGCGCGTCCCCGGCGTGGAAGTCGATGTCGAAGTCGGTCTCGCAGAGGGCGTCGCTGAGGTAGACGGCACCCCAGTGGTAGGGGCGGACCCGGCGTACGCGTCGGTCGTCGGTCACGCGGGCCCGCCGACCGGCGGCGCCCAGGTGGGGCGCGGGATCAGACAGAACGGGTGACCGGCCGGGTCGGCGTACACGTGGTCGCCCGGCAGCCGCCGCGCGCCCAGCGCGAGCACCGCCGTACCCACCGCCTCCTGGTCGTCGACCATCACGTCGAGGTGCATCTGCTGCGGCACCGCCGGATCCGGCCACGTCGGCGCAACCAGGTCGGCGACGCGCTGGAACGCCAGCCCGGACACCGCCGTACCGGCCGACACCACGGCGAAGTCGTCGTCCGCGTACGTGATCGGGTCGCCGAGGACCGCGCTCCAGAAGCGTGCCTCGGTCATCGGATCCGGGCAGTCGACGATCAGGTGGTGGAGTCTGCCGAGCGGCATCGCGATCGCCTTGTCAGCTCAGCCGCAGGTCGTGCTCGGCGAGGGCGGCCTCGATGACGCCCAGCGCCTTCGGTCCCATGCCGTGCAGGCGGGCCAGCTCCGCGCGCGGCACCCCGGCGAGCCGGCGCAGCGTGGTGTAGCCGACCGCGGTCAGCGCCCGCGTGGCCGGCGCGCTGATCTTCGGCAGGCGGTCCAGGGACGACGTCATCGCCCGATGCTAGACCGCCACGGTGCGGCTCGCCTGCCCGTCCTTCGGCCCGTCAGGGACGGAGTGGGGGAAAGACCCGAGGGGCATATCGGGGCGTTTCCGTATGGGACTCGGGTGGGACGCCGCTGAAGAATCGACGGGCATCCAAGACACCGGGAGGTGCCGTGTTCCGACGTACCGTGGCCGTCGCTCTGGCCGCGCTCACCGTCCTGGCGGGACTGCCCGGCGCGGCGCGCGCCGGGCTTCCGCCGCAGCGGCTCGTGTGGAGCGAGTGCGCCGACGACCTGCCGGACGTCCCGCCGGATGAACGCGTGCGGTGCGCCCGGCTGCGGGTGCCGGTGGACTGGGCCCGGCCGTACGGTCCGACGGTCGACCTCGCCGTGGCACGCCGGTCCGCGCGCCTGCCGGAGCAGCGGGTGGGCACGCTGGTGTTCGGGCCGGGAGGCCCCGGCGACTCGGGAGTGGAACGGATCCGCAAGGGCGACCGGTTCAGCGACGAGTTGCTGGACCGGTTCGACCTGGTCAGTTTCGACCCGCGTACCGTGGCCCGCACCGCCGCGCCGGTCTGCGCCCCGGATCCGGCGCTGCGCAAGCCGGCCGTCCCGCTGACCGGTCAGGCCGACTTCGACGCCGCGGTGGCCTACAACCAGGCGCTGTGGCGCAGGTGCCGTCCGACCAGCCCGGTGTTCGACCACGCCGACACGCTCAGCACCGTCCGTGACCTCGACGCGTTGCGGCGGGCGCTGGGGGAGCGGCGGCTGTCCTTCCACGGCAGCTCGTACGGCACGCTGCTGGGCCAGCAGTACGCCGAGCGGTATCCCGGCCGCGTGCGGGCCGTCGTGCTGGAGGGCGTGTTCGACCACAGCCTCGACGTGCGCTCCTTCGTGCGGACGCAGGCCGCCGCGTTGCAGGACTCGTTCGACGAGTTCGTGTCCTGGTGCGACAGGTCGCCGGAGTGCGTGCTCCACGCACGCGACGTGCGGGCGGTCTGGGCGCAGGCGCTGGCCCGCGCGGACCGGGGCGAGTACGCCCCCCGTACCGCCTTCGACGTCACCGCTGTGGCGCTCGGCCTGCTCGCCGGTCCGCGTTGGCCGCAACTCGCGGTGATCGTGCGGGACATGGCCGCCGGTACGCCGCCACCGGAGGTGAACTTCCCGCTCTCGGTCGCGGCGTTCTGCGCGGACTGGCCGGCGCGTGTGCGCGACTACACCGACTACGCCGGCCTGGTCCGGGACGCCGTGGCCGTCGCCCCGGACGTCCGGTACGGCGCCGGCCTGCTGGCCGTGCAGACGTGCCTGGGCTGGCCGTCCCCGGTCCGCAACCCGCCGCACGAGCTGAACGTGCACACCCGCACGCCGCTGCTGCTGCTCAACGCCCGGCACGATCCCCGGACCGGCTACGCCTGGGCCGTGAACGTCGCCCGGCAACTCGGCCGGCACGGACGCCTGGTCACCTACGAGGGCTGGGGCCACGGCACCTACCAGCGCACCGACTGCACGACCGCGGTGGTGGACCGGTACCTCGTCGACCTGACCGTGCCCGCCCCGGGCACACGATGCTCGGCGAGCTGACCGCTGCGGGTCCGCCGGTGCGGCAGGTTGACGCGACCGCCGGACTGGCCGGCGACGCAACACGTACAGCCGATCAGAACCTCGTCAACGGTCGCCGAGCAGTCCGCGTCCGGCCATGAAGGCGCGCAGCGTCCCGGCGTCCTCGGCGGACATCAGCCACCGGGGGATCACCGTGGCCGGCATCCGTCCCACGTACACGATCCAGAAATCCGGGGTCTCGGTGACCCGCTCGACGCCGTCCCAGGCGATGCCGCCGGACTCCGAACCGCTGCGCATCATGATGTTGCGGTCGTCGATGTCGTAGCCGCCCTCGACCGCGTAGCCGCCGGACCGGCGCCGGGCCCGCCAGCGCACCCACGGCGCGTACAGCATCGACAGCACGCCGGCCACGATCAACGCGGTCCACAGCGACGCGAAGCGGCCGCCCCGCTCCGACGCCTGCGAGGCGATCCAGCCGATCACCCCGATCGCGGCGAGGGCCGCGCCGATGTAGCCGAAGCGGCGCAGCCGGGCGGCGGCCAGCGCGGCGGCCACACGGGCCGGATAGGCGGGGTCGGCCGGTACGGCGAAACGGATCTGCACGCCCGAACGATAGTGCCCCGCCCGCCTGTCCCGGGCCGGACCCGCGCCGGTAGCCGGTCAGATCCGGCGCAGCACCAGCGTCACGAACCCCAGCACGCCGCGGTATCCGCGCAGCCACTGGTCCCGGTGCTCCCGGGCGGTGGCGAGCGCGCCGGCGGCATCCGGGTGACCCGGGTTGTCCAGTGCCCACTCGGTCAGCGAACCGGTCCACGACCACTCGTAGTCGTCCCACTCGGCGGCGTCGCTGACGTGCGCGTACACCGGGGTCCAGCCGGCCTGCTCGGCGGCCGCGACCAGACCGGCGAGGTCGGTGTGGTCGTCGGGTTTCGCGCCCAGCGCCGCCAGCGCCTGCGGCGTCGGCGGCACCTGCCAGAACCCCTCACCCACCATCAGGACGCCGTCGGCGTTCACGTGCCGGCCGGCCAGTTCCAGCGTCTCGCCGAACCCGCCGAACGCGTGCGTCGACCCGACACAGAGCACCAGGTCGTAGTCGCCGTCCGGCACGTACGACCGGGCGTCGCGCTCGTGCAGCGTGAGCCGGTCGGCGAGGCCGCGCACGGCGGCGGCCTCCGTGGCGCGTTCCAGCGCGTACGGGTTGAGGTCCACGCCGTCGGCGTGCCCGTCCGGGTGGTGCGCGAGGGCCTGTAACGCCCAGGCGGCCTCCCCGCAGCCCAGGTCGAGGATCCGGGCCGCCGGCCGGCGACCGGCCCGGCGCAGCAGCCGGTTGACGTTGACGCCGGAGAGCGGCGCCGCGATCGGGTGGTGCGAGTGCGCGATGCTGCTGAGCCGTTGACGGTCCATCGCCGCAGTCAACACGAGCACAGCCGGATTGTCGTGCCGGTCAGGCGCGGCAGACAATCGTCGCGTCGTCGGTGGCGACGCCCCCGCGTGCCTCCGCCACCCGGACCCGGGCGATGACCTCGGCCGGGCCGGCGGTCTCCAGCAGGCGCAGCAGCCCCGGCCAGTCGGTCAGGCCGAACGTGTCCACGAGACGGCTCGCGCCGTTGCTGAGCAGCGCCGCGCCGGTCACGTCGTGGGCCGGGCACTCGCCGGTGGCCGCCTCGGCCACCACCGCCGGATCGTCCTTGGCGACCCAGAAGCCGCCGGGGCTGTTGCGGCGGGACCGCAGCTCCATCAGCAGCCGCCGGTACTCGTCGCCGCCCTCCGGCACGTCCTTCAGCCGCTCCTCGAAGGCTCGGGCGATCACCACCTCACGCGGATCGTGGGCGACGACGGGATCACCGGCCGCCCGGCCGACCAGCGCGACCGCGTCACCGAGGACCAGGTGCTCGACGGTCCCGCCGGAGAACCGCAGCATCGCCACCGCGGCGAACGGGCTGATCGGGTGGGCGACGTCGCAGGTGTCGCGGTGCTGGTCGGTGACCCGCTCGATGCCCTCGGCCAGCACGTCGCGCAGGCTCCGCTCCTGCGCCAGCGCGCCGAGTAGCGCACCGCCGAGCCGC
This sequence comes from Micromonospora sp. C41, assembly GCF_018070485.1. Lineage (NCBI taxonomy): Bacteria > Bacillati > Actinomycetota > Actinomycetes > Micromonosporales > Micromonosporaceae > Micromonospora > Micromonospora sp. C41. Next base: position 57,603 of record NZ_JAGPXP010000019.1, read on the forward strand.
GTCGCGTACCAGGCGATGCCGTGACGGCAGACCTCGTCCGCGCCCGCGATGCCGCCGGCGCCGTCGACCAGGACCAGGCCGCAGGGGACGGCGCCGGCGAAATCCTCATTGGTACGGCCGGGATGTCCCGCGTCGGTCGCCATCGCTACCCGCATGCGCCTCATCATGCCCGGGCCGACCGGAACGCGATGTCCCTCGCGGCTTGATCTGAAGCGTGGTTGAGGTCCTAGCGTCGTGCTCACCCGACCACCGCCGGAGGTAGAGCATCATGACCACACAGCATCTGTCCGACGCCGAACTCGCTGGCCAGCCGGCCGCCTACTGGACGGGCGTCGCGTACGAGTCGCTCATCGCCTTCACCCGCGCCCAGCACGCCACGCACGGCTTCACCCAGCCCCAGTTCTGGCTGCTGCGCAACCTGTCCCCGAACGACCTCCTGCCCGGCGGCGGCGGACTGACCGTCCCCGAACTGCGACACGCGATGCGCTCGTATCTACGGGCCGAGGACGACCTGGACGCCGAGGCGGAGGTGCTCCGGGAACGCGGCTGGCTGACCCGCGACGCGGACGGCCGGCTACGGATCACCGAGGCGGGGGAGGACGCCCGGCTCCGCCTCAAGCAGCACGCGCCGGGGATCCGGGCCCGCATCCACGACGGCGTCGACGACGCCGACTACGTCACCACCCTCAAGGTGCGCCGGCGGATGATCCGCAACACCGGCGGCGCCGTGTAGCGCACCGGCCCGGCTCAGGACGCCCGAAGCCTGCGGATCGCCAGGCGGGCTCCCTGGTGGAGCAGCACGCCGGCACCGGTGTTCGCGACGGCGAGCACGGCCGCGCCGAGCAGCCCCGCGCCGACGTCCGTCACGCCGGTCGCGACCAGCAGGACCGGCCAGCCCAGCGCGGCGGCGACGAGCGACAACCGCCACCAGCGTCCGAGGAGAAGCCCGAGCAGGATCAGCAACGGGATCATCGCGGGCGACCTCCCACCGTCGGCTCGTTCGAGCGTACGCCCGGTCAGACCCGCCGGTCGCCGAGTACCACAGCGCCCACCAACCCCCGGCGCTCGTGCTGTGGGACCGGCACGACGCCTACTTCGACGTGGACGAGGTGCTCGCGCAGCATCGCGCGCTGGACCGGATGGACGCGCACCTCTTCAACGGCGGCCACCTGCTGGTGGAGACCCACGCGGCCGAGTGCGCCGCGCTCCTGCGCGCGTTCGTCCGGGACCACTCGTGAGCCGGGACGCGGGTCACGGCGTGGCCGGCGGCTTCGCCTTCTGCGGGTGGAACGTCTCGTGGCGGGCCAGCATGGCGACGAACTCACCGATCTTGCGTTCCCGGGTCTCCGCGCGCTTGACCGCGTTCAGCCGGTGGATGAGCGCGAACCTGTTGGCGCTGGTGAGGACGTCGAGCATGGCTTGGGCGGCGGGCTCGGCGGCGACGGCGGCGAGCAGGTCGGCCGGCAGCTCGGCCTCCGACGGAGGAGCGTACGCCGCCGCCCACCGGCCGTCCGCCTTCGCGGCCTCCACCGCCGCGCGGCCGGCGGGTGTCATCCGCCCCTGCTCCTCCAGCCGGGCCACGTGCGCGACGTTGCGCTGCGACCAGGAGCTGCGGGCCCGGCGCGGGGTGAACCGGATCCAGGAGCTCTCGTGGTCACGCTTGCGGGCCTGCCCGTCGATCCAGCCGAAGCACAACGCCTCGTCGACCGCCTGCTGCCAGGTCAGTGTGGTGAGCGTGCCACCCCTGCGGGTCAGGGCGAGCCAGATGCCGGGCGACGTGTCGTGGTGGGCGGACAACCACGCGCGCAGCGCCTCCGCGTCGGGCACGATCAGCTCGTCCAGCTCGGCGGTTCCCATGGCCGGAAGGCTATGCCACGGGTACGACGCTAAGGCCGGGCGTGCGGCTCAGCCGCCTGCTGCTCGCCGTCGGGCGACGGATCGGCCGCCCGCCGCAGCCGCCGTCCGGCCACCAGCAAAGCCACGCCTGCGCCGGTGAGCCCCGCGCCCATCAGCCCGCCCGCGACCCCCGCCGCCGGATCGCCCTCACGGAACGCGTACGCCACGGCCGCGGTCAGGATCGGCGCACCGAGGGAGATCGCCATCCACCCGCCGAGGATGTCCTCCTTGTCGGCGAAGGCGTTCGTACTGATCAGGAAGATCAGGATCATGGCAGCGGCGAGGCCGACGAGTAACAACGCCGCGAGGATCAGCGCCGGGTCGCGGGGGAGCAGCCCGGCGGCCGCGGCGAGCACGTAGATGATCGCCGCCGCGATGAGGTTCGCGAGCACGTTCGTCATCACGTTCGCAACGAACCTCCGCAGTCCGCCACGCCCGGTGCCGGCCGGCGCCGTCACGACGTCCGCGAATCGTGCGACCGGCGGGCCGCCAGCAACTCGTCCAGGTGCGCCTCGCTCCACGACCGGGCGGCCGCGACCAGCGTCAGCAGGCTTCGCCCCAGCGGCGTCAGCGCGTACTCCACGCGCGGCGGGTTCTCGTCGTAGGCGGTCCGCGTGACCAGCCCGTCGCGTTCCATCGCCCGCAACGTCTCGGCCAGCACCTTCGGCGTGATCGTGCGCAGCGGCGCCCGCAACTCGGTGAACCGGCGCGGCCCGTGCTCCAGGCACAGCACCACCATCGCGGTCCACTTGTCGCCGATCTGCAACGGCATCATCCGCGACGGACAGGCGGGGTGGAACATGTCCGGATCGAGCGGCGTCACCGCCCGAGCGTAACCCGGTACCGTTGCGGTAACCGGCACCCCGCGTCCTACCGTCGCGCCATGACCAGCATCGCCGTCTTCGGCGCGGGCGGCCGGGCCGGCCGCGCCGTCACCGCCGAGGCCCACCGCCGCGGCCACCGCGTCACCGCCGTCGTCCGTGACCCCGCCCGCCATCCCGACCTCACCTCCGCGGTACGCGGCGACGTCACCGACCCGGAGGCCGTCACCTCGATCGGATACGGGCACGACGCCGTCGTCCACGCGGTCAGCCCGGCCTCCGGGCCGGACGCGCTCGCCGCCGCCGGCCTCGATCCGGAGTTCTTCGTCCGGGCAGCCGACGCGCTGCTGCACGGCCTGGCCCGCGCGGACGTGCCCCGGCTCGTGGCGATCGGCCTGTTCGCCACCCTGATCGACGCGCACGGCCGGCCCCTCTACGACGACCCGGCCGTGCTGCCCGCCGAGCTGCGGCCGTTCGCGCTCAGCCACGCCGCCGGCCTGGACCGGCTCCGCGCGGCGGACACCACAGTCGACTGGCTGGTGCTCACCCCACCCGCCGCGCTGGACGTGGCCGGTACCCGCACCGGCCGGTACCGCCTCGGCGGCGAGCGCGCCCCGGCGTCGGCGCCCCTGTCGTACGCCGATCTGGCGGTGGCGGTGGTCGACGAGATCGAGTCGCCGCGCCACCATCGGACGCGGGTCTCCGTGACCGGTGACGCCCCGGCCTAGCCGCCCGCCGCATTGTGCCGCGCCACCAGGTCCGGCAGCTCGTGCAGCGAGTCGATGCGGAACAGGCACCGGTCGGCCACGTCCGGCATGTCGAGGATGTGCCCCCACGGCCCGCGCCGGATCAGGCACGCCGACATGCCGGCGGCCATCGCGGGCGCGGCGTCGTTGTCCGGCCGGTCACCGACGTACAGGATCGCCGCCGCGTCGCCGCCGCTCTCGCGGACCACCCGGTCGAAGAACTCCGGCGCGGGCTTCGACACGCCCCAGGCCGCCGACGTGCCGATCACGTCCACCGGCAGGTCCAGCGTCCGCAGCGTCGCCTCGGCGTGCTCCGGCTGGTTGCCGGCCAGGCCGACGCGCAGACCCTGGTCCTTCAGGGCGGTCAGGCACGCCCGCGCGTCCGGGTACAGATCCTCCTCGCCGAACGACTCCGGGTCACCGGCCGCGACCCGGCGGGCGAGTTCGGCGGTGAGGTCGAAGTCCGGCCGGAACGCCCGGAACACCTCCTGGTAGTCCAGCCCTCGGGCGATCACCGCGCCGAAGACCGCGGAGAACGTGTGCCGGGGTACGCCCAGCCAGTCCGCCCACGTCGCGAACTCGCGCGTCTCGTCGAGGATCGTCCCGCCCACGTCGAAGAAGACCGCCCGGATCATCAGCGGATCCTACTGTCGTTGATCAGCCAGTGGGGGGCGCCCGGGTGGCGCAGACTGCCCGCATGAGCGCCGCCTTCCTCCCCGAACCGCCGCAGAGCCCGGCGGCGAAAGCCGCGTACGAGGACGACCTCTCCTCCGACGGCTACGTCAACAACCTCACCCGCGTCTGGTGCTGGCGACCCGACGTGCTGATGTCGTTCCAGAACACGCGCGCCGAACTGCTGTCCGCGTCCACGCTGTCCGCGCGTGAGGTGGCGGTGCTGGTCGCCGCCACCGCCGCCGCGCGGGGCGACTCGTACTGCTCGCTGGCCTGGGGCGTCCGGCTGGCCGGGATGAGCGACGAGGAGACCGCCGCCGCGGTGCTGCGCGGCGACGAGGCGGCCCTGTCCGAGCGGGAGACGGCGCTGGCCGACTGGTCCCGCCGGGTCGTGACGGACCCGAACGCCACCACCGAGGCCGACACCCAACGCCTGCGCGACGCCGGCCTGAACGACCGGGAGATCTTCGAGGCCACCACGCTGATCGCGTTCCGGCTCGCCTTCTCCACAGTGAACGACGCGCTCGGCGCGCGGCCGGACGCGCAACTGGTGGAGAACGCGCCGGAGCTGGTCCGGGAGGCGGTCACGTTCGGCCGCCCGGCCTGAACGAGCGGGTCCCGGCCCTCGACCGGCCGGCCACGGGGCAGCGAGCCCGAACGCGAGCGGAGATCATCATCTGGTGACCGACACCGCCGCGTACACGTTGGCCGTTCCGCCGTTGTTCGCCGCACTGGCTCCGGCGAACGACGTCCTGATCGCCGGCGCCGGTGGCGGCTTCGACGTCTACGCCGGCCTGCCGCTGGCCCTGGCCCTGTGGCAGGCCGGCAAGCGGGTGCACCTGGCCAGCCTCTCCTTCTCGGAGCTGGAACTGCTCGACCGGCAGGTGTGGGTGGACGAGCACGTCGCGGCGATCCGGCCGGACACCCTCAGCCCCGACTGGTACTTCCCGGAGGGGCACCTGGCCCGCTGGCTGGCGGGCCGGGACCTGCCGTCGACCGTGTACGCCTTCCCGCCGCTGGGCGTGCAGACGCTGCGCGAGGCGTACCGGCACCTGGTCGACCGGCTCGACGTCGACGCGATCGTGCTCGTCGACGGCGGCACCGACATCCTGTTGCGCGGCGACGAGAGCGGCCTGGGCACCCCGGTGGAGGACATCACCAGCCTGGCCGCCGTGGCCGGGCTGGATGTGCCGATCCGGTTGGTGAGCAGCCTCGGTTTCGGCATCGACGCGCACGACGGCGTCAACCACGTCGAGGTGCTGGAGAACCTGGCCGCCCTCGACCGGGAGGGCGGCTACCTCGGCGCGCTGTCCATTCCCGGCTCCAGCCGTGAGGCGGTGCTCTACCGAGAGGCGGTCGCGCAGGCCCAGGCCGCCACCCCGCACCGGCCGAGCATCGTCCAGGGGCAGATCGCCGCCGCCACCGGCGGCGCGTTCGGAGACGTACGGTTCAGTCGGCGCACCGGCGACGGCGACCTGTTCGTCAACCCCCTGATGGCGATCTACTTCTCGGTCGACCTGCCCCGGCTCGCCGCCCGCTGTCTCTACCTCGACCGGATCGAGAACACGATCGGGCGGCGCCAGGTCATCACCCGCATCGAGGCGTTCCGCGACGAGCTGCGGGCCGCCCGTGTGCCCCGGGCGTATCCGCACTGACAGTCACGGCTTGTCGTACCGGTGTGGGAGGGTCCGGGCATGACGACGTTCGTGCTCATCCACGGCGGCGGGGGCAGCGCGTGGGACTGGCACCTGCTGGTTCCCGAGCTGGCCGCCCGGGGTCACGACGCGGTGGTGCCGGAGCTGCCGATCGGTGACCGGTCGGCGGGGTTCACCGACTTCCGCCAGGCGGTGATCGACGCCGTCGGCAACCGGGACGACCTCGTGGTGGTCGGGCACTCGTACGGCGCGTTCACCGCACCGCTGGTCGCCGACCGGTTGCCGGTGCGCCTCCTGGTCCTGCTCACCCCGATGATTCCGCGGCCCGGCGAGAAGCCGGGAGACTGGTGGGGCAACACCGGCTACCGCGAGCCGGACGGGCTCAGCGAGGAACAGCAGTTCTACAACGGCGTGCCGGCCGGGATCGTCGCCGAGGCGCCCGCGCACGGCCGGGAGCAGGTCAGCGCGGAGTGGGACGAGCCGTGGCCGCTCGCCGCCTGGCCGGCCGTGCCGACGAGGGTGCTCATCGGCCGCGACGACCGGTTCTTTCCCGCCGACTTCCAGCGCCGGGTGGCCGCCGACCGGCTCGGCGTGGTGCCGGACGAGATCGACGGCGGCCACGCGGTAGCGCTCAGCCGCCCGGGCCCGCTCGCCGACCGGCTGACCGCCTACCTGGCGTCCTGACCGTCGGCCGCCGGGTTCAGGAGACGGCGGCGGCCGGGCGCGCGGGCTCCGGATCGCGCGTGTGCCGGCGCGTCGGCAGCAGCAGCGGCGTGGCGAGCAGCAGCACCCCGGACACGGTGATCGCGGCGAGCGGGCCGACGACTGTGGCGAGGACGCCCCACACGGTCATCAACGCGGCCTGGGTGAGCCGGCCGGTGACGCTCCACGCGGTCAGGACCTGTGCGGTGTGCGCCCGCGGGGTCCGACGCAGGCGCTCGGTCGCGTAGATCGGGTTGAACACGCCCATGCACGTGATGAGCACCGACTCGACGGCGATCACGGTCAGCAGCCCGGTGGTCCCCGGATGGGTGAGCGCGAGACCGAGCGGAACGATCGACCGCAGCCAGCCGGACATCGTCATGACCCGCTGCCGCCCGTACCGCCGCACCAGGCGCGGGCTCAGCCGTGCACCGAGCACGCCGCCGAGCGCGGAGACACCGAAGACCAGCCCGTACTGCCACGCCGCCGCCCGGTACTCACCCAGCAGGAGCACGGCGAGCAGCGGCGCGGTCGCCATGATCAGGCCGCCGACCAGCACCGAGTTGAGGAACAGCCGCCACAGCACCGGGTCGCGGCGCACGAACCGCCAGCCGGCGCCCAGGTCGGCGACGCGTGAGGCGCCCGCCGGGTCGCGGGGCGCGGCCGTGTCGGCGGCCCGGATCCGCCGGACCGCGAGTGCCGACAGCAGGTGGCTCACCGCGTCGGCGGTGATGGTGACGACCGGGCCGAGCAGCCCGACGAGCGCGCCCCCGAGCGGCGGCCCGGCCGCCGTCGCGGCCCAGCTCGTCGCCTCCAACCGTCCGTTGGCCGCCAGCAGCCCGTCACCGCGGACCAGGCCCTTCAGGTACGCCCCGGACGCGGCGGTGAACGTGATGCCGGCCGTCCCGCAGACCACCGCGACGACGAGCAACTGGCCGTAGGACAACACCCCGAGCGCGTACGCGGCCGGCACGCTCGCCAGGGCCGCGAACCGGACCAGATCCGTCGCGATCATCACCGGCAGCTTCCGCCGGTAGGCCACCCACGGCCCGAGCGGAACCGCCAGCACCGCCGCCACCGCCAGCCCCGAAGCCTCCAGGAGCGACACGGCGAACGCCGACGAATCAAGCAGCCGCACCGCGATCAGCGGGAACGCGCCGAACGCCAGCCAGGTGCCGTACGTGCTCGCCGCGTACGCCGACCACAGCCACCCGAAATCCGAACCCAGCTTCCGCACGCCGCCCCCGTCACCGATGCCCCGCGCATCAGACCGGCCGGTTGGACGCCGGGGCAAACAACCGCTGCCCGGCGCGCCACAACCATCGGCTGGACCCGCCTACTGTGGGCCGGTGGACAGCGAGGCGGTGCGGTCGTTCGTGCGGGCGGCCGAACTCGGGCAGTTCCGGCACACCGCCGACGAGCTGGGCGTCACCCAGCAGGCCGTGTCGAAGCGGATCGCCGCGCTGGAGCGCGAGCTGGGAGTGCGCCTGTTCACCCGTACACCGCGAGGGGTCGAGCTGACACACGACGGCCGGGCGTTCCTCCCGCACGCCCGGGGCGTCGTCGCCGGCGCGGACCGCGCGGTCGCCGCGGTCCGGCCCGGCGCTCGGGCGCCGCGCATCGACGTGCTCGGCCTGCGCAGCGCGCAGGCCGTCCTGCTGCACGACTACTGGCGCGCCCACCCGGGCGTTGACCTCGACGTGGTGACGCTGCGGGTCGACGACCCCCGGCAGGTCGCCGCCGCCGTCCGGGCCGGCGACGTCGACGCCGCGTTCCGCACCGTCACCGACCCGGCCGCGCTGCCGCCCGAGGTACGGATGGTCCGCGCCTTCGACTCGCCGCTGCAACTGCTCGCCGGGCCCCGGCATCCGCTCGCGTCCGCGCGCACGCTCACGCCGTCCCAGCTGCGCGGACACCGGCTCCGGGTGCCGGGCATCGTGGCGGGCAGCGAGTGGGGCGAGTTCTACGAGCAACTCGCCGATGCCTTCGACCTGTGGGTGGACGCGACCGGGCCGAACTTCGGCACCGAGGTGCTCCTCGACGAGCTCGCGGACTCGGCGGACGTGGCGACGCTGGTCGGCGCGCAGGACCGCTACCTCTGGCCCGCCGGCCACGACCTGCGCCGCATCCCGATCGCGGGTCCGGTGCTCGCGTACCCGATCAACCTCATGCTGCCCCGGACCGGCCCGCACCCGGGGCTGCGGCCGGTGATCCGCCACTTCGCGGGCCTGCCACCGCTGACCGGGCCGGTCTGGCGGCCCTCCTGGCCCGGGTGATCAGGTCTGCGACGTCCGCCGCGCCAGGTGGACCGTGACGTCGGCGGTGACCTCGACCGCGCCGGGCAGCACCTCGCGTACGCGGTGGAACACCTGCTCGCGTACGTGCGGCGGCAGTTCGAGATAGGCCGAGACGGTCGACAGGAGACCGACGTAGTCGTCGGCGCTCATCGGGATCCGCCGCTCGATCACCTCCTGCCGCACGTCGGTGAACCACTCGGAGGCGCGCAGCTCCGTGCCGGGCCACTGCATGCCGGCCTCCGGCGGCGTCCCGTCCGGCGACGGGATCTCGTCATCGGCGAGGAACGCGGACCGGGCCGCGGCCACCCCGTCGCGCAGCGCCGGGTCGGCCAGCCGCAGCGGCCCGCCGAACGAGGCGAACACGCCACCGGGCACGAGCAGCCCAGCGACCCGCTCCCACCGGCCCGCCGGGTCGGTCCAGTGCAGCGCCGCCGCCGCGTACACCAGGTCGTGGCCCTCGCCGGCGCGCAACTGCTCGAACGCGGCCTGCCGGACCCGCACCCCGGCCGGGACGTGCCGGCGCAGTTCGGCGAGCATCGCGGAATCCGGGTCGGTGGCGGTGACCGCGATGCCGCGCCGCGCGAACAGCCGGGTGGCCTTGCCGGTCCCGGCGCCGATCTCCAGGGCGGTCCGGACCGGCCGGTCCGCGTACGCCAGCACCAGGTCGGCAAGCTCCTCGGGGTAGCCGGGCCGGAACCGCTCGTACGCCTGCGCCGCCGCTCCGAAGCTCAACGCGCGATCCGGCATGCCGAGCATCCTCCCACGATCAGGCTGCGCCCGTGACGTGCGCGGCGACGGCGTCGGCCACCTGCTCGGGCGGGACGGTGGCGTCGATCAGGTGGGCGTCGGTCACCGACGCGAACGTGTCCAGCGCCCGGGCGACGTGGTCGTGCCGCCAGCCGCGCGCGCCGGACTCGACCTGGTCGGCGTCGATCCGGGCCCGCAACCGGTCCTCGGGGAGCGTGAGCACGACCTCGCGGACGTCGACGCCCGCGGCGCGGATGCCGCCGAGGATCTCCGCGCGGTACGCCGGGACGAGCAGGCTCATCGGCACGATCCAGATGCCCGGGTGGTGCCGGTCCAGGCCGGTGACCGTCTGCACGACGAGGTGACGCCACAGGGGCAGGTCCTGGAAGTCGCCGGTCGGCGGGGTGACGAACGCGGTGAGCATCGAGCCGAGGAACTCCGGGTCGAACAGCCGCGCGTCCGGAAGCGACTCCGTGAGCAGCCGCGCGGTGGTCGTCTTGCCGACACCGAACGCGCCGTTGATCCAGACAATCATGCGCATGATCATGACACGGGCGTTGCTACGGTAGTCGCGTCCAGCAGACCGGCCCACTCTACTCAGGCAATCCTCCCGAAAGCGGCAAGGCGTTACTAGGTCCGGGCGAATGGCACGTCGATGTGCCCCGATCGGATGAGTCCGCCTGGTACCCGCGTGTTTACCGTTAGTGCGTCGGCGAAGTAGTCGGGGAGGCACACGGATGAGTCGAATAGTGAAATGGAACGTGACCGTGGTGGTGGGGCTCGGTCTAGCGGGAATCGTCTTCCTGGTGGTTCTACGGGTGGCGTCCGGGCTCGAAGCGAAGTGGGCGCTTGCCGGAGCAGGTGCTGCCTCTGTGCTCGGTCTGGTAACTGCGATTGGCTCGTCTTGGGTGAGTCACGAGGGTGATTCACCGATGGCCAGCGGAAGAAGTCAGGGGGTGTCGCGATCTCGCCTCCAGAGCAAGTCCGGACACGTCATCGGGAACGCGAGGAACGTCCACATTAACTCTGATCCTTCGCAGGGGCGTGCGAGTCGGGGTGGGCGGAGGCGGTCGTGACCGAGGCGGACAATCAGACGGTCACCAACTCCCATCTTCGCAGCGAGTCGGGATCAGTATTCGGTAACACGCGTGATGTCATCTACGGCGACGTCTACCACGAGAACAAGGCCGAATTCATAGTAGTCAACAACCACTCGTACGCTCGCGAGGAACTCGCGATCACCTGCGGCAAGCTGGAAACCCACGCGGCGGAGGAAGCCTGCGAGCTCCTCAACGAGGTAACGCCAATCGAGTATCGCCGCTTGGTGTTGCGGACCCTCTCTGCCCGGCACGCGGCGGGAATCCTGACGGTGATGGCCAGGAAGGACGGCGGCCTGATGCGGTGCGCCGAGCACCTGGGGCCGATGGACAGCCCGCATGCCTTCCGAATCATGTGGTCGCTTGAATCGCGACTTCGGGCGAAATTGATGACGCGAATGCGCCCGGAGGAGGCCGCGCGGCTGCTTACCTATCTGGGGCGGCATGAGGGTCGAGTCCTTGATGGTGACCATTCGGCCCCCTCCGGACCGGTCGTTGCCGCGCAACTGCTGTCGAGTATGGCCGCGGTGGACGTCGACGCCGCCAGGGTGATGCTGGCTCTGCCTGACGTCCGGGGGGAGGCTGCAGCGTGGCTTGACAAGATGAACCACGAAGGGCTGGCGCCACTGCTCGCCAGGATGAGCATCGAGCAGAGGAGCGGGTATCTCGACGCGATGCCCCCGGTGCGGTCCGCCGCCGTGATTGCCGCCGGCCCACCGAACCGATGGCTGGCCGAGATGTCCCCCGAATGCGCTGCGCGGGCCACGACCGCGCTGGCACTCGCTGACCCGGGCAAGGCCGCGGAGTGCCTCAGGCTTCTCGGCCAGGACACCGCGGCCGAATTGCTGGCAAAGATGAGCGACGATCGGGATTCTCGGCCAGCGATCATCCGCAAAATGGACCCCAAACTCGCCCTGTTGCTGCTCGCTGGCGTACATGCCCGGGCCCCCGAAACTGCCAGGAAATTGTTGGAGGAGCTACCGGAGTGGCGGCGTTCGGCTGGCACTTGGCCGTGGTTTTCGGCCGCCGTTCTCGCGGTCCAGACGGCCGACTCCTTCAGAGAAGTTGGCCGGATTTGGTGGCAAATCCGTCGGGCAATGGCAGCCTGGACGACGGAACTACGCGAGCGGCGGATACGGGACGCAAAGGTCGCCGTGATGACAGCGGTAGTCGCCGTCGCCCTGGCGTACGTCGCATGGCCGGATATGCCGGCAGGTACCGCGGTTCCCGCGCCGACGGCGCGGGAACCGCAAGCCGCCGAGGCCCCGCCGGTCACCCTCTTCTCCGAGGATCTGCCTTTGATGGCGAACCGCAGCATCTGGTCCTCAGACGAATGCCCACGCTGGAGCCAGCAGGTGGACGTGGTCGCAGACGAGCCCGTAATCCTGCGGCTCGTCTGCCAAATGGGGCGGGTTCAACCGGCCACTTCGGTTGCTTATCTGCAGTATCCGCCGGGCAGCACCCCGTTCAACAATCGGCCGACCGAGGCTAGTAGCCCTGCAGTGGGTGCCACCGTGTACCGAGTCCTAAGTCGGCCCGGGAAGACCTGGGCTGGGCACGGGCGCCGCGGTACGTATCTCGAATATCTGCCGGACAGGCACAAGTCGGCGATCTGGCTGGAGGAAGAGGGAAGCGCTTCGGCGGCGATGATATTGTTCGGACCCGATCCAGCGGGGATGGACGAGGCGGCTTTACGAAAACTATTCACCTCACTGCGACTGATACTGTCTCAGCATGGATATACGCTGAGCGGTTAGCGGCTATAGTGGCGTGACGCGATGAGCTTTGATGTGGACGCTTCCGCGTACGGCCGTTTCATGGGGCGATTCGCCGAGCCGCTGGCGGTCCGCTTCGCCGACGCGGCGGGCGTCGCGCCGGGGCAGCGGGCGCTCGATGTCGGCTGCGGCACCGGAGCGCTGACCGCGGAGCTGGTGGCACGGCTGGGGCCCGGGGCGGTGTCGGCTGTCGACCCGTCGGCGCCGTTCGTGGAGGCGGCCCGGGTACGCCTGCCCGGGGTCGAGATCCGGCGGGCGTCGGCCGAGCTGCTGCCGTTCCCCGACGGCGGCTTCGACGTCACGCTCGCTCAGCTCGTCGTGCACTTCATGACGGACCCGGTGGCCGGCCTGCGGGAGATGGCCCGGGTGACCCGGCCCGGGGGTGTGGTGGCGGCCTGCGTGTGGGACCACGCCGGTGGGCGTGGGCCGCTGACCGTGTTCTGGCAGGCGGTCCGGTCGCTCGACCCGGACGCGCACGACGAGTCGGGGCTCGCCGGGGCGCGCGAGGGACACCTCGCCGACCTGTTCGCCGCCGCCGGCCTGCGGGACGTGCGGTCGTCCACGCTCACCGTCCGGACGAGTTTCGCGAGCTTCGACCAGTGGTGGGAGCCGTACACGTTCGGGGTGGGCCCGGCCGGGGACCACGTGCAGCGGCTCGACGCCACGGGCCGCGCGGCGTTGCGCGAGCGGTGCGCGTCGCTGCTCGGCGACCGGTGGCCGGTGGAGGTGCCGGCGTCGGCCTGGACGGCGGTCGGCCGGACGCGGTAGGCGGTCAGTCGGCGAAGTCGACACCGGCGAGCGGCACGCCCCGGTACGCGGCGAGGCGCTCGGCCTCCGCGATCACCGCGTCGCGGGCGCTGCCGGTGAGCTTGCGCCACGGCTGAACGGCGACGGTGAACGACCGGCCGGACTTGCGGGGCCGCCACGTGCCGGCCAGCTCCCCGTCGGCCAGCACGGCGCCAGGGCGGCCCAGCACCGGCCACAACTCCTTGGCGCGGGCCGCGTCCGGCACGAGCGTCGCCCGGTCCTTCGCCTGGAGGAACAGGTCGAACGGGCCGAGCAGGCGGGTCGTCGTGGCGTCCGCCGACGCCAGCGCCGCCTCGTCGGCGGCGAGCAGCCAGCGCGTCTCACCGTCGACGCTCACCTCGACCGCGTCGCCCGGCCAGCGGGCCTTGACCTCCTTGACCGGGGCGTCGAGGTAGTCGGCGACGTGCTTCGGGGTGGCCGGGCCGAGCAGCCGCAGGTAGGCGCGGATGAGCTCGAACCGGTCGCCGGGCGCGGCGGCCGGATGGAACCCGCGGATGCGTTCCAGGACCGGCGGTGACGTGTCGAGGCGCAGCTCCAGCCCGGCGCGTACGGCGGCGAGCCGGAACGGCATCTCGTAGAGGTGGATCGCGTCGCACGGCCGGCAGTGCCGCAGGTAGGGCTCGGGCATCACCTCGGCGAGCCGCCCGGAGACCTCGCCCTTGACCGTCGGCGTGCGGACGATCTCCCGCATCCGGGCGGCCACCTCGTCGAGCGCGGCGACGATGCCGATGCCGGCGGCCTTCAACGGTTTTGTCGCGTCGTAGATGCGCTTGCCCGCGTCGGCGTCGGAGAACGGCTCGACCGCGACGGCCACCGCGCCCACGTCGGCGCGGCGGTAGAGGTGTGGGGCGCCGCGTACGGTCCAGAGCATGACCACGTCGTCACCGGTCAGCGAGGTCACGTCGACCCCGCGCGTCGCCAGCGCCCAGCGGCCGCCGTCGGGGCCGGTGTCCTGCACGCCGATGTCGAGCACGGCGGTGTCGGCGAGCGAGCCCTGCGCCCGGTCGAGCTGCTGGGCGCGCACGCGGAAGGCCAGCACCTGACGTCTGTCGACCATCGCCACAGCGTAGGCGCCGGCACCGACACGTCCGGCCGTCGGTGGAACGCGGTGGGTGTCTCCGGCCCCGTTTGACACCCATGGCGTTCCACTCGCCGTCCGCGGGCCCTGGGGGACTGCGTCAGCGGGCGGCGAGCAGCCGTTCGCGGACCTCGCGGCGCAGGATCTTGCCGATCTGGGAGTACGGCAGCTCGTCGACCACCACGACCCGGCGCGGCACCTTGTAACCGGCCAGGTGGGTGCGGCACGAGGTCCGGATCGCCTCCGGGGTGGCGGCCACCGCCGGGTCGACCACCACCGCGGCGACGACCTCCTCGCCGTCGTCGGTGGGCATTCCCACGGCGGCGGCCTCGCGTACGCCGGGGACGCGGCGCAACGCCTCCTCCACCTCGGACGGGTAGACGTTGAAGCCGCCGGTGATGATTAGCTCCTTGATCCGGTCGACCACCGTGATGAAGCCGTCGGCGTCCATGGTGACGATGTCGCCGGTGCGCATCCAGCCGCCGGGCAGCAGCACCTTCGCCGTCTCCTCCGGCCGGTGCCAGTAGCCGGAGAACACCTGCGGGCCGCGGACCAGCAGCTCACCGGCCTCGCCCGGGGCGCGGTCGCGGCTCGGGTCCTCCGGGTCGACGATACGCACGTCGGTGGAGGGAAACGGCACGCCGACGGTGCCGGGCCGGCGGGTCGGCGCGACCGGGTTGCCGACGGTGATCGGGGACGTCTCGGTCATCCCGTACCCCTCGACCAGCAGGCCGCCGGTCACCTGCTCCCACAGCTCCACGGTGGCCGGTGGCAGCGACATCGCGCCGGAGATCGCGTACCGGATGGAGGTGAGGTCGACGGCGCGTTCGCGGGCGGCGGTGGCGAGCTTCGCGTAGACCGGCGGCACCGCGGGCAGGAACGTCGGCGGGCGGCGGCGGACCGCGTCGAGCACCTGGTCGGCGTCGAAGCGGGGGAACAGCACCAGGGTGGCCCCGATGCTGACGGCGAAGGTGAGGCAGAGCGTCAGCCCGTAGGCGTGGAACAGCGGCAGCACCGCGTACACGGTCTCCTCGCCGTCGCGCAGGCCGGGCACCCAGGCCCGGCCCTGCGCGGCGTTGGCGCGCAGGTTGCGGTGGGTCAGCACCGCGCCCTTGGGCTCGCCGGTGGTGCCGCCGGTGTACTGGAGCAACGCCACGTCGCCGGCCTCCGGCGCGGGATGCCCGGCGGGCAGCGGCCCGGCCGCGGCGACCAGGTCCGACCAGGCCAGGGCGCCGGGCGCGGGGGCGGTCATCGCGGCGCGGGCGGCGCGGACCTTCGGCAGCGGCGCCCGCAGCGCCCACCGCTTGAGCCGCGGCAGCGCCGCGGTCAGGTCGACCGCCACCACGGTACGCACGGCGCCGCGTCCCGCCACCAGCGGCGCGACCTTGTCCCACACGATCGCGACGCCTGCGCCGTGGTCGGTGAGCTGCCGGTCCAGCTCGTCGGCGGTGTAGAGCGGGTTGTGCTCGACCACGACCGCGCCGAGCCGCAGTACGGCGTAGAAGGCGACCACATGCTGCGGGCAGTTCGGCAGCACCAGCGCCACCCGGTCGCCCGGGCCGACGCCGAGGCGGCGCAGCGCCTCGGCGGCGCGGGACACCTGGTCGGCCAGCTCGGTGAACGTGGTGGTGGCGCCGTAGAAGTCGAGCGCGACCCGGGGCCCGAACCGCCCGGCCGCCTCGGTGAGCAGGTCGACGAGCGAGCCGTCCGGCTCGGCGATCTCGGCCGGTACGCCCGGCGCGTAGCTACGGGTCCAGGGTCGCTGGGCGGTCGCGTCCATCGCCGTTACTCCTCGTCGCGCGGATGACGACCCCAGCCTAACGTGACCGGGCGGTAACCTACGCTAACGTAGGTTGCCGGGTAGGTCACACCTGCGCAGGTCAGTGCCGGCGTGTCGAATGCTGGTGCACCACCCGCCGGCCCTTCACGATGCCGACGATGATCACCGCGGCGAGCGCGATCACGCCGATGATGACGAGCCAGCGGACCGCCTCCAGCAGCAGCCCGAGCAGGATGATCACACCGGCGACCACGCCGACCACCCAGAGCAACGCGCGCATGTCCCAGCCTCCCGTCGTACGGTCGGCCGCCCGCTTTCCCGTTGGCCCTGCGGCCATGCGTGGCCGGGCGGGTCAGTGCCGGGCCACGTACACGGTGTTCGCCGCCTCCCGGCCCTGCAACGGGTTCGGGAACCGGACGACGTGCGCCACCGAGGTCGGGAACACAGCGGTGAGAGTGCGCTGGAACTCCGGGTCCGGCGGGTCGTTCGACCAGAGCGCGAAGACCCCGTCCGGGTGCAGCAGCGCGGCCAGCCGGCGCAGCCCGTCGACCGTGTAGAACGCGGCATGGCTCGGGTGCAGCACCTGACGGGGGGAGTGGTCCACGTCCAGCAGCACCGCGTGGAAGCGGCGGCCCGGCTCGTCCGGGTCGAAACCGCCGTCGGCGACCGCGGCGAAGAAATCCGCCCGGACGAACCGGGTACGCGGATCGGTGGCCAGCCCGGCGGTGAACGGCAGCAGGTCCCGGCGGTGCCAGTCGATCACGTCCTCGATCGCCTCGACCACGAGCAGCGAACGCACCCGGGGATCCTCCAGCGCGGTCCGTGCCGTGTAGCCGAGGCCGAGCCCGCCGACCACCACGTCCAGCTCCGTGCCGGTCAGCGCGGCCAGTCCGAGCCGGGCCAGCTCGATCTCCGCCACCGGGAAGGCGCTGGACATGAGGTACTCGTCATCGAGCTTCACCTCGTACACCTCGGCGCCCAGCGCCGGGTCGCGCCGCCGCCGCAGGCTGATCTCGCCGATCGGCGTCTCCCGCCAGGCCAGTTCCTCGAAGCGCGCGCCCACCCGGTGTCCTCTCCGCCGATCCGTCCCCGGATGCTACCGGCCGGTGCCGGCCCGGCCCGGCGAAACCACGGCGCGTGGCGCTCAGTCGGCGGGGCGGGTGGCCACCACGACCGTGTCCAGCGCGTCCACGGCGCCGCCGTCGCTCGTCGGGACCGGCCGGCGGGTGGTCTCGGCGCGCTGGACCCGCAGCCCGGCCAGCCCGTCGACCACCGCCTCGGGCGTGAGCAGCACGGCGGGGTCCTGCGGGCCGCCGGTGCCACCGGTGAGGTTGGCCAGGTCGTGCCCGACCACCACGAGCGTGCCGCCGGGGCGCAGCGCGGACTTCGCCGCGGCGAGCACGCCGGCGAACTCGGCGGCGGGCAGGTGCAGGTAGCTGATCAGCACCAGGTCGTAACTGTTCGGCACCGGCCGGTACGCGGTCACGTCCGCTACCCGCCAGTCGACTGTCACGCCCCGCGCGGCGGCCATCTGCCGCCCCCGCTCGACGGCCACGGTGGAGAAGTCCACCGCGTTGACCCGCCAGCCCTGACCGGCCAGCCAGACCGCGTTGCGTCCCTCGCCGGCCGCGATGTCCAGCGCCGACCCGGGAGTCAGCCCGGCGACCGACTCGACCACGAAACGGTTGGGCTCAGCGCTCCACACCAGCCCGGGCGTGTCGGCGTACCGGCTGTCCCAGGTGCTGCTGTCCACTGTGTCCCCTTCCTCGGCGGGCCCACACCGCCATGGTGACCGTACCGGCCGCGGCAAGCGCTCCCACGGTGAGTCCCCAGATCAGCGGCAGCTGCTGGGCGAGCACGAACACGCCCATCACCACGACGAACCAGCCGAAGCCGCGACGCAGCACGTCGGCCGGGATCCGCCCGGCGAGCCGGCCACCGAGCAGGCTGCCGACGACCGCGGCGGCGGTGACCGCGCCGGCCAGCCCCCAGTGGATCTGCACGCTGGACAGGTAGCCGGCCAGGCCGGCGAACGACTTCAGCGCGATGACGACCAGCGAGGTGCCGACCGCCACCGGCATCGGCAACCCGCCCAGCAGGGCCAGAGCCGGTACGACCAGGAAGCCGCCGCCCGCGCCGACCAGGCCGGTGACCAGCCCGACGACCACGCCGTCCCCGACCACCCGCAGCATCGGCAGCTCGTGCGGCTTCGACCGGCCCTCGGTGGACCGGCGGCCCCGGAGCATCGCGACCGCGGTGGCCAGCATCATCAGCGCGAACCCGGTGAGCAGGACGCTCGCCGGCACGAACTCGGCCAGCCGGCCGCCCGCGTACGCGCCGGTCATGCCGGCCACGCCGAAGATGAGCCCGGTGCGCCAGCGGACCCGGCTCGCGCGGGCGTGCGGCAGCACGCCCACCGCGCTGGTCACGCCGACGACGAGCAGCGAGGTGGCGATGGCCTCCTTCGCGGGCAGGTCGGCGACGTAGACCAGCAGCGGCACGGCGAGGATCGAACCGCCGCCGCCGAGCAGACCCAGCGTCACGCCGATCAGCACCGCGCCGGCGAGCGTCAGCGCGAGGGTGGTCACCTGCGGCTCCCGTCGCGCAGCTGCCCCACGATCGTGTCCAGGTCGCAGCTCGCGCCCCGGTTGTACGGCAGCTTGCTCAGCAGCATGCCCATGGCGCAGGTGTTTGTGAGCGCGGCGAACGTGAGGCCCGCGCCGATGAACGCGGCGACCCACTTCAGGCCCGGCACGAACACCGACCCGAGGATCGCGGCGAGCACGATCGAACCGGCGACGAGACGTACCTGGCGCTCCAGGTCCCAGCGGGCCCGGCCCTGGTTGACCGGCGCGTTCGTGGCCTGCCAGGCCAGCATGCCGCCGTCGAGCACCTTGACGTTGGGCAGGCCGACGGTGCCGAGCGCCTGACCGGCCTGGCCGGCCCGGACGCCGGAGCGGCAGATCAGCACCACGTCCTCGTCCAGGTGGCTGCGCAGCTCCGCGCGGTGCTCCCGGAGCAGGTCCAGCGGCACGTTGTACGCGCCGGGGATGTGCGCCGCCTCGAACTCACCGGGCGTGCGCACGTCGAGCATCCGGGGCGTACGGCCGGCGGCGATCAGTTCGCGCAGCGTCGCCGCGTCGATGGTGGTGGGGGTGGTCGTGGTCATGCTCTGTCTCCTTCAGCGGGTGTTTTCGGGCAGGGTCGAGCGCCGGCCGGCGCAGGGGCACGCCGGCCGGGCGCTCGGGGAGAGGTCAGGCGCTGGGCGCCATGCGTACGCCGGCCGCCTCGGCCCGGCCGTACGAGTCGTCGATCAGCACCACGTCGCGGCCGGCGTTGGCGAGCAGGGACGCGGCGGCGGTGGCCCGGTAGCCGGAGCCGCAGTGCACCCAGACGGTCCCGGCGGGGATGTCGGCGAGCCGCTTCGGCACGTCCGGCAGCGGCACATGCACCGCGCCGTCGATGTGCCCGGCCTTCCACTCGCCTGTCATCCGCACGTCGAGGACGACCTGCGGCTCGGGCAGCCCGGCCGGCGTCTTCCCGGCCTGCGCGGCGGCCAGCGCGTCGAAGTCGGCCACGGCCATCTCGCGCAGCTGCGACGGGTCGCCGGTCCACTGCTCGGGCTCGCCGGTGGCCTGGGCGGCCGGGCGGTCGATGCCGATGCGGACCAGCTCCCGCTGGGCGTCGGCGACCTGCTCCGGGGTCTGCGCCAGGAACGTGATCGGCACGCCCCAGTCGATCAGCCAGCCGAGCCACGTCGACATCGGGCCGTCCAGGCCGAGGCTGACCGTGCCGGCCAGGTGCGAGGCCGCGTACGCCTTGCGGTGGCGCAGGTCGACCACCCACTCGCCGGCGGCGATGCGGCGGCGCAGCTCGTCGGCGTCGGCGCGGGCCACCGGAGTGAGGTCCACCGGGGCGGGACCGGCGGCGTTCGCCACGCCCATGTGGGCGTAGTACGCCGGGTAGGCGTCCAGCCCGGCCAGCGTCTCGGTGACGAACTGGTCGGCGGCCAGCCGCAGCACCGGGTTGGCCTGCTTCTCCCGGCCGATCGTCGACTCGGGGGCGTCGGCCTGGCTGGCCGAGCAGAAGCTGCCGAAGCCGTGCGTGGGCCACACCTGCGCGCCGTCGGGCAGCAGGTCGGCCAGCTTGCGCGCGGAGGCGTGCTGGTGGTGCGCCAGCTCGTGCGCGTACTGCTGGCCCAGCAGGTCGGTGCGGCCGGTGGTGCCGAACAGCAGCGAGCCGCCGGTGAACACGCCGGCCGGCGTCCAGTCGCCGTCGCGCTCGTCGAGCACGTACGACAGGTGGTGGAACGTGTGGCCCGGGGTGCCGAGCACCCGCAGCCGCATGGTGTCCGAGACCGGCACGGTGTCGCCGTCGGAGACCGGCGTGCGGTCGAACTCGACGGTGTCGGCGGCGGCCACGAGGTACTGCGCGCCGGTGATCCGGGCCAGCTCCAGGCCGCCGGAGACGTAGTCGTTGTGGATGTGCGTCTCCACCACGTGGGTGATCCGTACGCCCTTGGCGCCGGCCAGGTAGAGGATGCGGTCGATGTCGCGCTGCGGGTCGACCACGATCGCCACCCGGCCGTCGGAGGCCAGGTAGCTGCGGTCGCCGAGCGAGGAGGTCGCGATGACGGACACGTCGAGAGTCATGTCGTTTCCTCTCATTGCCTATATACCCCGGGGGGTATGTGTGGGACAGTCTGCGGCCCGGGTTCTCCGGGCAGTGGTTTACCCACCCGCGCCGTGGTCACACGGCGCGGGCGGGGCTCAGCCGGTCGGGCGGGCGGGACTCGGTCGGTCGGTCGGGCGCCGTCAGGCCAGGGACAGGAAGAGCTTCTCCAGCTCCTCCTCGGTCATCTCCGGCTCCTCGCCGGCCTGGCGGGCGGCGTCGCAGTAGCGCATGCCGGAAGCGATGATCTTGAAGCCGGCCCGGTCGATGGCCTTGGAGACCGCGGCGAGCTGGGTCAGCGCGGCGCGGCAGTCCTCGCCGTTCTCCATCATCTCGATGACGGCGTTGAGCTGCCCCCGGGCACGCTTCAGCCGGGTCAGCGCCTCGCCGGTCATCTCGGGTCGAAGATTCACGTCCCACCTCCTGCGTTCGAACATACCCCAGGGGGTACCACTGTCGCCACCCCGATCAGACGCCGGCCTGGGCCCGGACCTCGTTCATGTCGAGGTCACGCACGGCCCGGATCAGCTCCTCCAGCCCCGCCGTCGGCAGAGCGCCCGGCTGGGCGAACACCAGCATGCCGTCCCGGAACGCCATGAGCGTCGGGATCGACCGGATCTGGGCGGCCGCCGCGAGGATGGGCTCCGCCTCGGTGTCGACCTTGCCGAAGACGATGTCCGGGTGCTGCTCGCTGGCCTTCTCGTAGACCGGCGCGAACGCCCGGCAGGGACCGCACCAGGCGGCCCAGAAGTCGACCAGGACGATGCCGTCCCGGTTGACGGTCTCCGCGAAGTCGGTGGTGGTCAACGCCACGCTGGCCATCAGTACCTCCGTTGATTCGGGTTCTGCATGTGTAACACACCCCCGGGGGTATCCATTCCGGGTGGGGTGGTCCTGGCCGCCTTGATCGACTCCAGCTCGGGGAGGTGGTGGGGTCCGGGCCGGTGAGGGACACGCAGGGTCGCCGGGGCATCGACGGAGCGCTTATCCTGTGCGCCGACCATCCCGGCGGGAAGGGACACGATGGCGTCGCGGCAGGACCAGCTGCACTCGTACCAGTTCACCGTCCAGCGGGCGGTCGCCGCGCTCGTCATGCGGGAGACGGACCCGCCGCAGTCCCCGTTCCGCCGGCTGGCCGGCGCCGGTCTGGCCAGCGTCCTGGTCGCCGCGATCGCGCTCGGCGGCGTCGCCCTCTACGGCCTGTTCACCGGCGGCGGTGACTCGTGGCGCGAGACCGGCGCGGTGATCGTGGAGAAGGAGTCGGGCGCACGGTTCGTCTACCGCGACGAGAAGCTGCACCCGGTGTTGAACTACGCCTCCGCGCTGCTGATCATCGGGGCGGAGCAGCCGAAGACGGTGCTGGTCGGCCGCCGCGCCATCGAGGGGGTGCCGCGCGGTCTGCCGCTGGGCATCGCCGACGCGCCGGACTCGCTGCCCGCGCCGAACCGGCTCGTCCGCGACGCGTGGACGCTCTGCTCCACGGATGAGGGCGAGACCGGGCGCGGCGCGGCCCGGTCGGTGCTGCTGATCGGGCGGCAGGCCACCGGCGGCCGGGCGCTCGGCGACCAGGGGCTGCTGGCACGGCACCCGGACGGCGGCCTGCACCTGCTCTGGCACGACCGGCGCTACCTGCTGCGCGACACCGACCGGGTGCTCGCCGCGCTGGCCGCCACGCGGGAACGGGCGGTGCCGGTCGCGGCGGCGCTGCTCAACACGCTGCCGGCCGGTGCCGACCTGGTCCCGCCACCGGTCGGTGACCTCGGTGAGCCGTCCGAGCGGGTCACCGGCGCGAGCGTGGGTGACGTGTACCTGGTGCGCAACTCCGGTGGCGGGCGGCAGTACGCGGTGGCGCAGCGCGGCGGGCTGGCCGGCATCACCGAGTTGCAGGCGGCGCTGCTGCTGGCCCGCACCGGCCAGGGGGAGCCCGAACCGATCACGCTCGGCCGGTTCGCCGCGCTGCCGAAGCTGCCCGGTCTGGTGCCCGGCGGGCCGACCGCGCCGCCCGCCGTACCGCCCCGGCTGGCCGCCGCCGAGAGCGGTGCGATCTGCGCGCGGGCCGGGGACGACGCCGGCGTACGCGAGATCCGCGTCGGCGTCACCGCGCCGGACCTCGCCGCCGCCACGCGGACGCCCGGCGGCCGGGCCGGGCTCGCCGACGAGGTGGTGGTGGAGCCGGGACGTGGCGCGCTGGTGGAGGCGGTGTCCGCGCCGGGCGCGACCGGCGGCACGGTCTGCGTGGTCACCGACCTGGGGCGGCGGTACGCGCTGACCGGCGCGGACGTGCCGGGCATGCTCGGCTACGCCGGGGTGCGTCCGGCGCGGCTGCCGGCGGGCCTGGTGGACCTCCTGCCGGCGGGCAGCCCGCTCGACCCGGAGGCCGCCCGCACCGTCGCCGCACCCGCCTGAGCCCTGGTCGGCAGGAGAAGGGTCAGTCGGCGGGGCGGCGCAGCACGCTCACCGCGAAGTCGGCGTCGTCGCGCCAGGGGCGCAGGTCCCAGGTGGCGAAACGGTGCTCGGGGCGCAGCCCGGCGGCCACCGCGTCGGCGTCCAGGTCGCCGACCGGGTAGCCGCGGTCGGTGGCGAAACCGACCACCACCAGGCCGTCCGGGCGCACGTGGGCGGCGACGCGGGCCAGCACGTCGCGTTCGGTGCCGGGGGCGACGAAGACCATCACGTTGCCGGCGAGCACGGCGGCGTCGAACGGCTCGGCCTCACCCTGCGCGGCCAGGTCCAGCTCGGCCAGGTCGGCGACCAGGAAGCGGGGGCCGGGGTGGTCGGCGCGGGCCGCCTCGACGAGTGTCGGGTCGGCGTCCACGCCGACGGCGTCGTGCCCGCGTGCGGCGAGCGCGGCGGCGACCCGGCCGGTGCCGCAGCCGGCGTCCAGCACGCGCGCGCCCGGCGGTACGAGCGCGTCGAGCAGCCGCGCCTCACCGGACAGGTCGGCGCCCTCGGCGGCGAGCTGGCGGAAGCGGTCCACGTACCACTGCGAGTGGCCGGGCTTCGTGTCGGTCACCCAGCGGGTCGGCTTGCCCATGAGGCCACCGTAGCTGATCTTGTGGCGGCGGGTCAGGCGAGCGCCAGGAACGTGCCGGCGGCCAGCGGTCCGCCGAGCGCGACGCCGGCCAGCACCTGCGGCCAGGTGTGGTCGACCAGCCGTACCCGGGACCAGCCGACCGCCGCGACGAGCGCCCAGCCGAGGTTCGCCGCCGGCCCGGCCAGCGGCACCAGCACGGCGACGGTGGCGGCGGCGACCGCCGCGTGGATGCTCAGCTTCCACCAGTGGTTCACCAGCGCGCACGCCGCGCCGACCACGAAGACCACCACGATCACGGCGAACAGTTCGGCGGGCGCGCGGACCGCCGCCAGCAGCAGCAACCCGGCCGCGACCGAGGCCAGCCCGATCGACAGCGGCCGGGCCCGCTGGGTGCGGTCGCCGACGTGCCGGTCGGTGAGCCGCCCCCGGCGTACGCCGTGGACGAGCACGCCGATCGGGATGACGGCGCAGAACGTGAGCGCGATGCCGCCCCAGAGCAGGAACTGGCCCGCCGAGCGGCTGACCCGGGCGGCGGCGATCAGCGGCAGCGCGGTGACCAGGACGGTCGGGGCGAGCGCCTCGGTGAGCAGCCGGGCCAGTCGGGTGCCGGCCGGTCGGTCCTCCCGTGATGCTCGCACCCGATCATCCTGGCACGGACGCTCAGCCCTTCTCGGCCCCGCTGGTGAGTCCCTCGGTGAGCATTCGCTCCCCGGCGAAGAACAGCACCACGATCGGCAGCGTGAGGATGACCGAGCCGGCCATCAGCACGGTCTTGGGCACCTCCACGCCGTCGGCGAGCAGCGACAGCCCCAGCGACACGGTCCACCGGTCGGGCCGGTCGACCAGGAACAGCAGCGCGAACAGGTACTCGTTCCAGGCGATCATGAAGTCGTACAGCGCGACGGCCATCACCGACGGCGCGGCGAGCGGCAGGCTGACCCGGCGGATGATGCCGAGCCGGCCGGCGCCGTCGATCGCCGCCGACTCCTCGAGGCTGACCGGGATGGTCTCGAAGTAGTTCTTCAGCATGTAGACCGACACCGGCAGTGTCTGCGAGATGTAGACGAGCACCAGGCCGGTCAGCGACCCGCGCAGCCCGGCCCGGGTGAAGACCACGAACAGCGGGATCGCGATGACTATCGACGGGAACAGGTAGACCGCCAGGAACAGCGCGCTGACCTGGCGTCGGCCGAAGAACCGCAGGCGGGACACCGCGTACGCGCCGGGAATGGCGATCACCAGGGTGAGCGCGGTGGCGGCGAGCGCCACCAGCCCGCTGTTGCGGATGAACGTGAGGAAGCCCTGGCCGCCGTCGGAGACGGACTTCAGCACCTCCGCGTACGTGGCGACGGTCAGCTCGCCGAACGGCACCCACAGCGAGCCGGGGTCGAGCAGCAGGCGTTCGATCGGGCGTACCGACAGCACCAGCATGTACCAGAACGGCAGCAGCGTGACCACCAGGAACACGGCGATCACCAGCCGGCGCAGCCAGCGCAGGCTGACCGTCTCGATCCGGTCCCGGTCCATCACGCCTCCCGTCGCGCGCCGAAGAAGCGCAGGTAGATCGCCACGAACACGAGCAGCACCACGGCGAGCACGACGGCCTGGGCGGCGGCCGCGCCGATGTCGGTGCGGGCGGTGAGGAACTGGTAGACGCGGACGCTCACCACCTCGGTGCCGGCCGAGCCGCCGGTGAGCAGGTAGACGTCGTCGAACTTGTTGAACGTCATGATGAACCGCAGCACGCCGATCAGCGCGATCACCGGCATGAGCTGCGGCAGCAGGATGTGCCGGAACCGCTGCGTGGGTGTGGCGCCGTCGACCCGGGCGGCCTCCTCCAGCTCACCGGGCACCGCCTGGAGCCGCGCGAGCAGGAACAGGAACGCGAACGGGAAGTAGCGCCACGCCTCGAACGCGATCACCGTCCACAGCGCGGTGGACTCCTGCGACAGGAACGGCACCGGCTGATCCCAGCCGAGGAAGCGCTTGCCCCAGTCGTTGACGATGCCGAGCTGCGGGTCCAGCATCACCTGCCAGACGAACGTCATGGCGACCACCGGCGCCACGTACGGCAGCAGCATCGACGCGCGGACCAGCGTGCGGCCCCGGAACGGCCCGCGTACGGCCAGCGCCGCCACCAGGCCCACCACTATCGAGCCGGCGGTGCCGCCGACGCTGTAGAGCACTGTGGTCCAGAGCGTGTCGGCGAATCCGGGGGTGTGCAGGACCCGGTCGATGTTGTCCAGTGTCAGCTCGCCGAACAGGCCGGTCTTGCGCAGCGTCGCCAGGCGTACCCGCTGGAAGGCCAGCACCACCGTCCAGACGATGGGTATGCCGATCACCGCGAGCACGACGAGCAGGGTCGGGGCGACCAGCGCGAGCCCGGCACGGGACTCGCGGCGGCGCAGCGTCAGCGGGCGGCGGCCGGGTCGGCGGGGTCGCTCCGGTGCGGGGGAGCGGCCGGCCTCCGGCGCGGTGGTGGTCAATTGACGCCCTTGGCTATCGCCTCGACGTCCTTGCGGGCGCGTTCGGCGGCGGCGCGGGCGTCGGACTTGCCGCCGACGACGTCGGCGAGCGCCTTGGGCACTGGTAGTTCACCCAGGATGGCGCCGACGAGCTTGCCCTGGTTCTCGGTCAGGCCCCAGCGCTGGAACGTGTCGGGGCTGCGCCGCAGCGTGGCGAGCACGTCCTCGCCGTAGACCTCGGACAGTGGCTTCTTGGTGTCCACGCCGGCCGGGCTGGTGTTCCAGGCGGTGCGGAACTTCTGCTTGTCCTCCGGCGTGCCGGTGCGCACCGGGAAGCGCCCCTCGGGGGACATGCCGAACCAGCGCGGGTAGCCGTCGGAGAGCATGTACTCCACGAACGACTTCGCCGGGTCGGCCGCGCCGTCGAGCACCGACCAGGAGCTGACCTCGCCGTACTGGGCGGGCTCGGTGCCGTTCGGGCCCTTGATCGCGGTGACGAACCCGCTGTTCTTGGCCAGCCACGCCGGGTCGGACTGGCACTGCGGGCAGGTGGGACGGGCGTCGGCGCGCAGCCCGGCCAGCTCGTCGAGGATGAACGGCGACCAGATCAGCATGGCCGCCTTGCCGGCGAAGTAGGTGGCCCGGGTGGTGTCGACGTCCTGGGCGCCCTTGACCGAGTTGTTGCGCATCAGGTCGCCGTAGAAGCGGAACGCCTCGACGCACTCGGGGGAGTCGAGAACGACCTTGCCGGAGTCGTCGGTGAGCCGGCAGTTGTTCGCCAGCGCCAGGTGCTCGAACGTCTGCTGGGTGAACACGTCACCGGGGGCGGTCGCCGCGGTGATGCCGGCGACGCCGCCGGTGTTCAGCTTCGCCGCGGCGGCGGCGATCCTCTCGTACGTGTCGGGCGCCGGCAGGCCGGCGGCGGCGAACAGGTCCTTGCGGTAGACGAGCAGCTGGCCCCACCCGTCGCTCGGTACGGCGAGCTGCGTGCCGCCGTCGCTGGTGAGTTCCAGCGCGCGTGGGGTGAACGTGTCCCGGCCGAGCCGTTCGACGACGGCGCCGTTGGCGTCGGCGTCCACCAGCTCGTTGGCGGACAGCGTGCGCACCCCGGCGAGCGAGACCGAGCCGACCACGTCGGGCAGGTCACCGGCGGCGGCGCTGGAGGCGATCAGGGACGGGAACTGGTCCTCGTTGACGGTGACGAGGTTGACCTGGACGCCGGTCCTGGCGGTGTAGTCGGCGATGATCGCCTTGGTGGCGGCGACCCGGTCCGCCACGTCTTCCAGGCTCCAGACGGTGATCCGGGAACTGTCGGATTTCTGCCCGTCGTCGCTGCATGCGGCCACGCCGGTCCCGGCCAGTGCCAGGATCAGGCTGATTGCGAGCCGCCGTGTGGAGGGTGATGACATCGGTGGCGCTCCTCTCGAAAGAGTACGGCCTGCCGCTAATACCCATCGATTCGTCAATGTAATCACATATGCCCATTTTTTGGGTTAGAATCGAGGTCGGCACTTTCTTCGGAGCGACGCCATGAGCAACTGGGTTGTCTCTCTGGCCGGGCCCCGGCACGTACGCCTGGAGCCCTGCCCCGCGGACCGGCTCGGTCCGGGCCAGGTCCGCGTCCGCACCCACTACTCGGGCATCTCCGCCGGCACCGAGCTGACGCT
Organism: Micromonospora sp. C41; assembly: GCF_018070485.1. NCBI lineage: Bacteria > Bacillati > Actinomycetota > Actinomycetes > Micromonosporales > Micromonosporaceae > Micromonospora > Micromonospora sp. C41. The sequence goes on from NZ_JAGPXP010000019.1 coordinate 85,513, forward strand.
CTACCGGGGCAGCAACCCGCGACTGCGCAAGGACTGGGACGCCGGCGCCCGCATGTTCGTGCCCCGCCAGGCCGGGTCCGCGTACCCGGTGGTGGGTTTCGGTTACGAGGAGGTCGGCGAGATCGTCGAGGTCGCCCCCGACGTCGCCGGGCGGCGGCCCGGCCAGCTCGTCTGGGGCATCTGGGGGCACCGCGCCGAAGCGGTGCTGCCCGCCGCGGCGGCGCATCCGCTGCCGCCCGGCATCGACCCGCTCGCCGCCGTCTTCGCCCGCCCCGGCGCCATCGCGCTGACCGCGGTGCTCGCCGGTGACCTGCACCTGGGCGACTGGGTGGGCGTCTTCGGGCAGGGCGTGATCGGGCTGCTCGGCACGCGCCTCGCGGTGCTCTCCGGCGCCCGCGTGGTCGCCGTCGACCGGATGCCCGGGCGGCTCGCGCACGCCACCGGGCTCGGCGCCCGCCGGGTCGTCGACGCCGCCGCCGGGTCGCCCGCCGCCGCGCTGCGAGCCGCCACCGGCGGCCGGGGCGCAGACGTCTGCCTGGAGCTGTCCGGGTCGTACCCGGCGCTGCACGAGGCGATCCGGGCCACCGCCCACGCCGGCCGCGTCGTCGCCGCCGGCTTCTACCAGGGGTACGCCCACGGGCTGGAACTCGGCGAGGAGTTCCACCACAACCGGATCCAGCTGGTGGCCGCCCAGGTCTCCGGGCCGGACCCGGCGCCCGGCACGGCCGGCCGGTGGTCCGGGACCCGGATCGCGGACACGTTCATGGACCTGGTGGCCGAGGGCAGCGTCGACCCGCTGCCGCTGGTGAGCCACGTCGTCGACGCGGGCGCGGTGGCCGACGCCCTGGCGTTGCTCGACCGCGGTGACGGTGACGTCCTCCAAGTGGTGCTGAGGTTCTGATGGACATTCCGCTCGCCTGCCAGGAGCAGTTGCTCCCCGGCGCCGACCTGATCGGGAAGTACGCCCTCGCCGTCTCCCTCGGCTACCAGGGCATCGAGCTGCGCGGCCGGGGTGACCTCGCGCTGGCCGGGCGGCTGCCGGAGCTGCGCCGCGCCCGCGCCGCCGGCGTGGTCATGCCGACCGTCTGCGTCGAGATGGACCACTTCGTCGGCGACTTCGACCCGGGCCGCTCCCGCGACGCGGTGGACAACCTGCGCTCGCAGCTCTCGGTGATCGCCGAGCTGGGCGGCGTCGGCGCGATGACGCCGGCCGCGTGGGGCATGTTCTCCCGCCGGCTGCCCCCGTTCGAACCACCACGCTCGGCCGACGACGACCGGCGGGTGCTCGTCGACGCCCTGGGCGAGCTGGCCGGGCACGCCCGCGCCGAGGGGGTCACCGTGTTCCTGGAACCGCTCAACCGGTACGAGGACCACATGGTCAACCGGCTCGACCAGGCCGTCGAGCTGTGCCGCGCGGTCGGGTCACCGGCGCTGCGGGTGGCCGCCGACACGTACCACATGAACATCGAGGAGGACGACCCGAACGCCGCGCTGCGCGCCGCCGCGCCGTACCTCGGGCACGTGCAGGTCAGCGACTCCAACCGGCACCAGCCCGGCGCGGGGCACCTGGACTGGGCGGCGCTGCTGGGCACGCTGGACGCGATCGGCTACACCGGCTGGCTCGCGCTGGAGTGCCGGCTGCGCGGCGAGCCGGTCGCCGCGCTGCGCCAGGCCGCCACCGCGCTGGCCCAGGCCCGTCCCCGGCGGGCCGCCGCATGACGCTGACCACCGGGGTACGCGCCGACGCCGACCGTCACGCCCGGCTGCGTCGCCTCGCGCTGGCCACCCTGGACGCCAACTGGGAACACGACCACACGGTGCCCTCGCGCACGCTCTACCCGCACCAGTGGAGCTGGGACTCGGCGTTCATCGCGATCGGCCTGGCACACGTCCGCCCCGACCGGGCCTGGCGGGAGCTGCGGACGCTGTTCGCCGCGCAGTGGATCGACGGGCGGGTGCCGCACATCGTGTTCAACCCCGCCTCCCGTGCCGGGCCGTACTTCCCCGGGCCCCAGTTCTGGGACTCGGCCCGCGCCGACGGCGCCCCGGCCCGGGCCACCTCCGGCATCGTCCAGCCGCCGGTGCACGCCCCGGCCGCCTGGCTGGTGCACCGCCGCGCCTCCTCCGAGGCGTCGGTGGCCGCGCTGCGGCGGCTCTACCCGAGGCTCGTCGCGCAGCAGCGCTACCTGACCGGTCGGCGCGACGCGGGCGGCGGCGGGCTGGCCGCGATCGTGCACCCGTGGGAGTCCGGACTGGACAACAGCCCGGCCTGGGACGCGCCGCTGGCCGGGGTGCCCGCCGACGAGGCGGTGATGCGCGCGTACCGCCGGCACGACACCGCGCACGCCGACGCGGCGCAGCGCCCCACCGACCTGGACTACGCGCGCTACGTCGCGCTGGTGGAGTCGTACCGGGCCGGCCGCTACCGGGACGAGGGGCTGCTCGGGCGGCACCCGTTCCTGGTGGAGTGCCCGCTGGTGAACGCCGCGCTCGGCGTCTCCGAGTACGCCCTCGCGCGCATCGCCTCGGTGATCGGCGCCGACCCGGGGCCGCACCGGGACCGGGGGGCCCGGATCACCGAGGCGATGGTCACCCGGCTCTGGGACCCGGTCACCGGCACGTTCCGTCCCCGCGACGTGCGCGCCGACCGCCTCGTGCCGGCCCGTACCGTGCTCGGGCTGATGCCGCTGGCGCTGCCCGAGCTGCCCGCCGCGCAGGTGTCGGCGGTGCTGGCCGAGGCGTGCTCGCCGCGTTTCGGGCTGGCCGCCCGGATGGACCGGCCGCTGCCCACGTACGACCGCACCGCCCCGGACTTCGAGCCGCTGCGCTACTGGCGCGGGCCGAGCTGGATCAACACCGGCTGGCTGCTCTGGCAGGGTCTGCGTACCCACCGCCGGGCCGACCTGGCCGCCGGACTGCGCGAGTCGCTGCTCGACCTGGTCGACCGGGCCGGCTGCCACGAGTACTTCCACCCGGACACCGGCGCCGGACTCGGCTCGCCGGCGTTCAGCTGGACCGCCGCGCTGGTGCTGGACGCGCTCGCCCAGGAGTGATACCGGTGGACGCCGGGTGGACCGACGCGGGCCGGCCAGGCTCAGGCGACGCCGACGCGCAGGGCCGCCATCGGGGCGTCGTCGATCGCGTAGCCGAGCGCGTCGACCACCTCTACCACGCCGCTGACCTGCCGGGCCAGCCGCACCGCGAGCTGCGCCGTGGAACGTCGCTCCACCTGCCCGGTCAGCGTCACCACGCCCCGCTGCACCGTCACGTCGACCACGCCATCGCGCACGCCGAGGCTGCGCCACAGCACCTCCTCGACCACGTCGCGCCGGATGCCGGCGTCCGGGCGCAGGTGCACCTTGAGCAGGTCACCGCGGGTGACGATGCCGACCAGACGGCCGAGGTCGTCGACCACCGGCAGCCGCTTCACGCCGCGCGTGTCCATCAGCCGGGCCGCCTCCACGATCGTGGCGTCCGGCGTGATCGTGACCGGCGGAGCGGTCATCAGGTCGGCGGCGAGCGTCGCACCGGCCTTCGCCTGCGCCTCGCGGCGGTGCCGGTCGGGCAGGATCCGCCGCTCCCGGGGCTGGCCCAGCAGCTCCACCTTGTACATCAGGTCCGCCTCGGACACCACGCCGAGCACCCGCCGGGTCTCGTCCACCACCGGCGCCGCCGTGACGTGCCGTTCGGTCAGCACGTCGACGATCTCCCGGTACGCCGTGCCCTCCCGTACCGACGCCACGTCCCTGGTCATCACGTCCTGCACCTGCCACGTACGCATGGCGAACCTCCCTGTGTCCGCCCCCGACGCTAGGCGGCGGCGACGGGGGAGGAGCAGGGGCGCAATGACCAGGTCAGGGGGCCGGAGGTCCCGAATCACCCAGCCGCTACCGGCTCGGCGACCTCGTCCAGGGGCGGCTCGGCGGTCAGCAGGGCGGCCGGCACCGGCTCGACCGCCACCCGGCAGTCGTGGAACGTCGGCGCCTCGCCCAGGTCGGTGTCGCGGACGCCGGTGACCGCGTTGACGGTGGAACGCCCCGGGCTGCGCCGCGCCCAGTACGCCTTGTACGTGAACGCGCACCCCGGCCGGGTCGCCTCGTCCACCGCCACCGCGGCGAGGAACGCGCCCCGGTCGTTGTGCACGCGCACCGCGTCGCCGTCGGCGAGCCCGTGCGCCGCCGCGTCGGCCGGGTGCAGGTGCAGCCGCGGCGGCCCGGCCCGGCGGGTGTGCCAGGGCAGCGAGGCGAACGTGGAGTTCATCAGGTAGCGGTTGGCCGGGGTGAGCAGCGTCAGCGGGAACCGGCGGGCCAGTTCCGGGTCGGCCGCCTCGGCCGGTGGCGTGTACCCGGGCAGCGGGTCCACCCCGAGCGCGGCGAGCGCCGGGTCGTGCAGCCGGGCCCGCCCGTCCGGCGTGGGGAACCCGCCAGCGGCGTACGGCGCGGACCCGACCGGCACGCCGGTGAGCCGGGCGTACGTGCGTTCGCGCAGTTCCTCGAACGTGATCGGCGCGTCGGCCAGCAACTGCCGGGCCAGGTCCTCGTCGCTGTCCGAGAACGCCGGGTGGTCGATCCCGAGCGCGGCGGCGATCCGCCGGAAGATCTCGGTGTTCGGCAGCGCCTCGCCCGGCGCGCGGGTGACCGGCAGGTTCAACGTCGTGTAGTGGTGCCCGTAGGACGTCTGCAGGTCCAGGTGCTCGGGCTGCATGGTCGCCGGGAGCACCACGTCGGCGTAGTCGCAGGTGTCGGTCCAGCGCTGCTCCAGCACCACTGTGAACAGGTCGGCGCGGCCCAGCCCGGTGAGCAGCCGGGCCTGGTCCGGCGCGGTCGCCGCCGGGTTGGCGTTGAACACCACGAGCGAGGTGACAGGCGGGTCGGCCTCCCCGGTGAGCACGGTGGCCAGCCGGCTCATGTTCAGCGTCCGGGCCGGTGGGGCCGGCATGCCGGCGGGCCGGATCACCGGACCGTTGTCGATGCGGTGGTGGCCGCTGGTGGTCACCAGCGCCCCGCCGCCGGGGTACCGGAAGTCGCCGGTGACCAGCGGCAACGCGCAGATGGCGCGGATCGCCTGCCCGGCGCCGTGGTGCCGTTGCAGGCCCAGCCCGACGCGGATCGCGGTGGGCCGGGTGGTGGCGATCCGCTCGCCGAGGCGGCGTACCACCTCGGGCGGCAGGCCGCACTCGGCGGCGGCCCGCTCCACCGGCCAGTCGTCGAGCCGGGCGGCCAGTTCCGGCCAGCCGGTGGTGTGCGCGGCCAGCCACGCCTCGTCGGCCGCCCCGGCGTCGCGGACGTGGCGCATCAGCCCGAGCGCGAGCGCCGCGTCGGTGCCGGGTAGCGGCGCGACGTGCTCGTCGCTGCGGGCCGCCGTGTCGGTGCGCAGCGGGTCGATCGTCACCACGTACGCGCCGCGCTCGCGGGCCTGCTGCACGAACGGCCACAGGTGCAGGTTGGTCACCAGCGGGTTGGCGCCCCAGAGGACGATCAGCTCCGCCTCGACGATCGACTCCGGTTCGAAGCCGACCGAGGCGCCGTACAGTGAGCGCAGCGCCGCCCGCGCCGCCGCCGTGCAGATGGTGGTGTCCAGCCGGGACGCGCCCAGGTGGGCGAAGAGCCGGGGTCCCATGGTCCAGCCCTGGACCAGGCCCATCGTGCCGGCGAAGTAGTAGGGCAGCACCGACTCCGGGCCGTGGAGTTCGATGCTCGCGCGCAGTCCGGCGGCCACCCGCTCGACTGCCTCGTCCCAGCTCGCCGGCCGGTACGCGACCCGTCCCGCACCCTTCGGGCCGGTGCGGACCCAGGGCGTGGTGAGCCGGTCCGGCCCGTTCACCGCGTCCAGGTAGCGGTTCACCTTGCCGCAGAGCGCGCCCCTGGTGAACGGGTGGTCGCGGTCGCCGCGCAGCCCGACCGCGACGCCGTCGGAGACGGTGAGCTGCCAGACGCAGGTGTCGGGGCAGTCCAGCGGGCAGGCGCCGGGGTGGGTGGTGACGGGGGCCATGGGCCGGATGTTACTCCCGGTTCGTGGTGCGGCAGCCACTCGTGGTGACCGGCCGCGGGCCGGGGGCGTTTGGCCGGGGTGGAGGCGGGTACCCGCCGGGGCCGACCGGTGCGGGCGTGGTGCCCGCCGGCGGCGAGGGGAGGGGTGGGATGCGGTTCCCCCTGTTCGTCGAGGCGGTGGCGCGGCGGTCCGAGTTGCCGTCCGACGAGGCCGCGACCATCTCCCGGGCGGTGTTGCAGACCCTCGCCGAGCGGGTCACCGCGGACGAGGCGGCCGACCTGGCGGCGCAGTTGCCGGACGACGTCGGCGGCTATCTGGAGCCGGGTGGGATCGCTGTGACCGGCGGCGCGGTGGACTTCCTGTACCGGGTGGCCGAGCGTGCGGCGGTGGATCCGGCGGTCGCCGAGGTGGGCGCGGTGGCGGTGCTCGCCACGCTGCGCGACACGGTGACGGTGGGGGAGTTCCAGGACCTCGTCGCGCAGCTTCCGAAGGGCTTCGACGCGATGGTGGACCCGATCCCGCGGCCACCCTACGATGTCTGAGCAGGCTCCCCGCGATCCGGGTTGAGCTGCGGCACCGGGGCCGCTCCGACGAAGATTCGACTGCCAGAAAGTATTTTCACCGTAAAATAACTCGTCGGCGTTCGCGTACGCTGTAAAACGTCTACGCGCTAGAGGGATGATCGGACGGATTCCTCCGTCCGAGGTTCCAGGACGTCTTCCTCCCTTCGGCTCAAGCCGCATCGATGCTCTTCCGGCGCGGTGATTGAGCAATATTCTGCTTCCAATGTGAAGTCCTGGGGGGGATCAATGATCACATTCGTCGATTGCTGCGTGCCTGTCCTCTGTGGAGCGTATCCCGCTTCCTGACATGGCGGAGCCGATGATTATCAATCGTTTCGGCGCGATCACGGCAGTACACGGCGGACGTCCGGCACTTCTCGGTGAGACCCACGAGGTCACCTACACCGAGCTGGCCGGGGCGGCCGGCGGGCACATGGCCGTGTTCGCCGCCGCGGGCCTGCGTCCCGGAGACCGGATCGCGCTGCTCACCGCGCACGGCGCACCGACCGTCGCGGCGCTGCTCGGCGCCCTGGCCGCCGGGTGCGCGTACGTGCCACTGGACCCGGGCTTCCCGGTCGCCCGGCTGCGCCACATGGTCGACGCCGCCGGCGTCACCGCCGTCGCGTGCGCCGCCGAGCACCGCGACCTGGCCTCGGCGCTGGCCGGCGAGCGTCCGGTCGTGCCGCTGGACGAGGTGCCGCCGGCCCCGCTGCGCCCGGTTCCGGCCGAGCCGGACGCGCTGGCGTACGTGCTGTTCACCTCCGGCTCCACCGGCGTGCCCAAGGCGGTCGGGCAGACCCACCGCAACCTGGCCCACGTCGTCGACAACCAGATCGCCGCGCTCGGCGTCGGCCCGGACGACCGGCTCAGCCTGCTCGCGTCGTTCAGCTTCGACGCCGCCATCCCCGACCTCTACCCGGCGCTGCTCACCGGCGCCGCCGTCGTCCCGGTCGACCTGCGCCGCCAGGGACTCGCGTACGCCGTCGAGCAGCTCGACCGGCACCGCGTCACCGTGCTGCACTGCACGCCCACCGTCTACCGCTTCCTGCTCGACACGCTCGGCGCGCGCCGGCTGGCCACGGTGCGGGCGGTGCTGCTCGGCGGCGAACAGGCCACCTGGACCGACGCGGCCCGCGGCCGGGACCGGTTCGCCCCCGAGTGCGTGCTGGTCAACGGCTACGGCGCCACCGAGATGACGTTCGCCGCCCGGCATCTGCTGCCGCTGTCCGAGGTGGACCCGGACGCCCGCGGGCCGCTGCCGGTCGGCACCGCGTTCCCCGGCTACCGGCTCGACCTCGCCCCGGACACCGGCGAGATCGTCGTCCACAGCCGGCACCTCGCCCCCGGCTACCTCAACCAGGACAGCGACCGCTTCGGCGTCGACGCCGACGGGCTGCGGTCGTACCGCACCGGTGACCTGGGCCGGCTGCTGCCCGGCGGGGAACTGGTCTGCCTCGGCCGGCTCGACCGTCAGGTCAAGGTACGCGGACACCGCGTCGAGCTGACCGAGATCGAAGCGGTGCTGTCCGCCCAGCCCGGCGTCGCCGGCGTCCGCGCGATCGTGCGCGACGGCGAACTGCTCGCGTACGCCCGCCCGGCCGGCGCCCGCCCCGACCCGGCGGCGCTGCGCGCCGCCCTGACCGCGGAGCTGCCCGACTACGCGGTGCCCCGCGCGGTGGTGGTGGTCGACGAGTTCCCGCTCACCGTCACCGGCAAGGTCGACGAGCGGGCGCTGCCCGACCCGGTGACCGAGGTGCCCGCCGACGCGGCGCCGGCCACCGAGACCGAGCGCGCCGTGCACGACATCTGGTGCGCGGTGCTCGGCCGCGACGCGGTCGGCCGCACCGACAGCTTCTTCGACGTGGGCGGGCAGTCGCTGCTGCTGGGCCAGGTTCAGCAGCGCCTCGCCGAGCGGTTCGGCGTCCGCCTGCCGATGCTGCGCCTGTTCGACCACCCGACCGTCGCCACCCAGGCGGCGCTGCTCGACGCCCCGCCCGAGGCGGTCCGCGCCCCGGTGCTGCCCGCGCCCGCCGCGCCGGTACGCGCCGCCCGCGAGTACACCGGCGACGAGATCGCCGTGGTCGGCCTCGCCGGCCGGTTCCCGGGCGCGCCCGACGTGGCCACGTACTGGTGGAACCTGTGCACCGGGGTCGACTCGGTGCACGACCACACCGACGAGGAACTGGCCGCGCTCGGCGTCGGGCCCGGCCTGCTCGCCGACCCCCGGCACGTGCGCGCCACCGGCCGGCTCGACGGGGTGGCCGACTTCGACGCCGAGTTCTTCGGCTTCGGCGCCGACGAGGCCGCCCGTACCGACCCGCAGCACCGGCTGTTCCTGGAGACCGCCTGGGAGGCGCTGGAGGACGCCGGGCACGACCCGGCCCGCTTCCCCGGGCTGGTCGGCGTCTACGCCGCCACCTCGGCAAACCGCTACTTCCTGTTCCACCTGATGGACAACCCGGCGGTGGTCGGCGACGTCGACCCGGACGACTGGGAGGCCCGGCTCGTCGGCCGCCAGCTCACCGACCACCTGCCCGGGCAGGTGGCCTACCGGCTCGGCCTGACCGGCCCGGCGATGGCCGTGCAGTCCGCCTGCTCCAGCTCGCTCGTCGCGGTGTGCGTGGCCGCGCAGAGCCTCGCCGACTACCAGTGCGACCTGGCCCTGGCCGGCGGCTCCACCGTGATGTGGCCCCGGCACCGGGCGGGCGGGCTCGTCTCGCCCGACGGCCGGTGCCGCGCCTTCGACGAGGCCGCCGCCGGCTCCGGCTTCGGCTCCGGCGCCGGCGTGGTCGCCCTGCGCCGGCTCGCCGACGCGCAGGCCGACGGCGACCGCATCTACGCGATCCTGCCCGGCTGGGCGGTCACCAACGACGGCCCGGACCGGGCCGGCTTCGCCGTGCCCGGCCCGGCCGGGCAGGCCGCCGCCGTCGCCGGCGCGCTCGCCACCGCCGAGGTCGCGCCGGGTGAGGTCCGCTTCGTCGAGGGCCACGGCAGCGGCACGCCGCTCGGTGACGCCATCGAGGTCGCGGCGCTGCACGAGGTGTACGCGGGCGCCGCGCCCGCCGAGTCCACAGCGCTCGGCTCGGTCAAGACGAACATCGGTCACCTCGACGCCGCCGCCGGCATCGCCGGGCTGATCAAGACGGTGCTCGCCGTCCGGCACGGGGTGATCCCGCCGAACCTGCACTTCACCCGCCCGCACCCGGAGATCGACCTGACGGCCGGACCGTTCTACGTGCCCACCAAGGCGCGGGACTGGCCGGACGGCGCGCGCCGGGTCGCCGGGGTCAGCGCGTTCGGCCTCGGCGGCACCAACGCGCACGTGGTGGTGGAACAGCCGCCACCGGCCGAGCCGGCCGACCCACCCGGCGAGGGGCCGTGGCTGCTGCCGGTCTCCGCGCGTACCCCGGCGGCGCTGCGGGCCGCGCTGACCCGCCTGCGGACCCACCTGGCCGGCGCCGCCCCGGCACTGTCCGACGTGGCCGCCACGCTGGCGCTGGGCCGGCGGGCGTTCGCGCACCGGGCGGCGGTGGTCGCCGCCGAGCTGCCGGCCGCACTGTCCGCCCTGGACGTGCTGCTGGACACCGACGCCCGGATCGCCGGCGACGGCGGTCCGCTGCGCGAGACGGCCGCCGACTGGGTCGCCGGGCGCGACGTCGACTGGCACGAGCTGCACCCCGACGGCACGGTGCGTCGCACCGGACTGCCCACCTACCCGTTCCAGCGCCGCCGGCACTGGATCGACCCCGTGCAGAAAGGTCCGCGGTGAACTGGTTCGTCTCCGCCGGAAGCCGACCCGAGGCCCCGGTGCGATTGTTCTGCCTGCCCTACGCCGGTGCGGGCGCCAGCGCGTTCCGGCGCTGGGCGTCCGAGTTCGGCGAGAGCGTCGACGTGACGCCGGTGCAACTGCCCGGCCGGGAGAACCGGATCACCGAGGACCCGCGCTTCAGCGTCGCCGAGGTGGCCGACGCCATCGCCTCCCGGGCCGACCGCCCGTACGCGATCTACGGCCACTCGATGGGCGGACGGCTCGGCTTCGACGTGGTCCGCGAGCTGCGCCGCACCGGCCGCCCGCTGCCGCTGCGGCTCTACGTCGGCGGCGCCCGCGCCCCGCACGTACGCACCCCCGGCCCGTTCGACGGGCTGTCCCGGGCGAGCGACGACGAGCTGCTGCGCCGCCTCGGCGAGGGCGGCGGCCTCCCCGCCGAACTGCTCGACCACCCGGAGCTGGTGGAACTGCTGCTGCCGCTGCTGCGCGCCGACTTCGGCCGGGTCGACGACTACCGCCACGTGCCCGGCGAGCCGCTGCCGGTGCCGATCGTCGCGTTCGCCGGCCGCACCGACCGGGCGGTCACCCGGGACCAGAACGCGGCCTGGGCCGAGCACACCGCTGCCGGGTTCACCCTGCACGAGCTGGACGGCGGGCACTTCTTCCTGCACGACCGGCTGCCCGAGCTGGCCGCGCTGATCCGCGCCGACCTGACCGCCGCGCTCTCGGACCCCCGCGCCGGCACGCCGGACGCGGGTCCGGACCCGGTGCGCGCCGCCGGCCGCGGGACCGCCGGCGCCGCGCACCGGGTCCCCCTCGGCGACACCGGCTGGTCGGTGTGGCGCGACGCGGTGCTGCGTACCACCGGGTTCCCGGCCGACGGGCTGGAGCTGTTCAGCGCGCCCCGGGCCGCCACCGCCGCCGACGAGCTGCTCGCCACCGGCGCGGGCGCGGACCGGTTCGACAAGGAGTTCGAGGAGGCGCTGCGCTCCGGCGCGCAGCGGTTCACCGCGCTGGCCGCCGATCCGCTGCTTCGCGAGGCGGTCACCTGGCAGAACCGGGGCGCGCTCGTCGCGTTCGACGGGCTGGTGCGCGGCGGCGCCGAGGCGGCCCGCAACGTACGCCGCCGCGACCGGGAACGGGCGCTGCTGAAGTACTGGCAGCGCTACTGCGGCAAGAACGAGACGGTCGGCTTCTTCGGGCCCAGCTGCTGGGTCACAGTCGATCCGGCACAGCCGGAAGTTGCCCGGGTCAACCCCGGAGACGGGCTGACCCGCCGACGCTGGGTGTGGTTCGAGTCGTGGGCGCTGACCGCGTACGCCGACCGGATCGGCGCGGACCTGGCGGTCCGCCGCTGGTGGCCACCGATGCTCCGGCCACACCTGGCGGTCCGGGACCGGGCCGTGCTGCGACCCGGACGTCCGCCGCTGACGCTGACTCCGGTCGAGGCCGAGTTGCTGCGCGCGGCCGACGGGCGGCGCCCCGCCGCCGACCTGGTCGCCGACCCGGCGATCGGGCTGCGCCGCCCCGAGGACGGCTACGCGCTGCTCGACCGCCTGGTTGAGCGCGAACTGATCACCTGGGACGCGGCCCTGCCGGTGAGCCCGGACGCCGAACGGGTGCTGGCCGACCGGATCGAGGCGATCGGTGACGAGCCGGCCCGCGCCGCCGCCCGCGCCGGGTTCGACCGGCTGCGCGCCGCGCGCGACGAGGTGGCCGCGGCGGCCGGGGACGCGGAGCGGCTGCGCGCCGCGCTGGACGCGCTCGACGCCACGTTCACCGAGCTGACCGGCGTGCCCGCGGTACGCCGGGCCGGACAGATGTACGCCGGGCGAACGGTCTGCTACGAGGACAGCGCCCGGGACCTGGACGTGGTCTTCGGCGCGCCGCTGCTGGCCGAGCTGGCCGCCCCGCTGGACGTGCTGCTGCGCGCCGCCCGCTGGCTGGCCAACGCGCTCGCCCGCGCCTACCTCGACGTGCTGCGCGGCCTGTACGAGGAACTGCGCGCCGAGTCCGGCGGTCCGGTGCCGCTGGCCGACCTGTGGTTCCTGGCCCAGGGCATGTTCTGGGGCGACGGCGAGCGGCCCGTCGACGCGGTGGCGGCGGAGTTCGCCGCCCGCTGGTCCGGGCTGTTCGGCCTGGACACGCTGCCCGCCGACACCACCGACGTACGGCTGCGCGCGGCCGACCTCGCCGACCGGATCGACGCGGTGTTCCCCGGCACCGGCCCGGAGTGGTCCAACGCCGCCATCCACAGCCCCGACCTGCAGATCTGCGCCACCGACGCGGACGCCCTGCGGCGCGGCGACTACACCGTGGTGCTCGGTGAGCTGCACGCCGCCTGGTCGTCGTTCGACTGCGCTGTGTTCACCCCGTCGCACCCGGACGTGGAGCGGCTGCGCGACGCGCTGGCGGCGGACCTCGGGCAGCGGCGCGTCCGGCTGCTGTTCCCGGCCGACTGGCCGCGCCGGACCAGCCGTACCGCCGAGTCGCTGACCGGCCCGACCGACCGGCACCTGGCGTTCCTCGACGCGCCCGGCGCCGACCCGGCCCGCGTGCTGCCCACAGTGGACCTGGTCGTCGACGACATCGACGGCGAACTGGTGGCGACCGCCTCGGACGGGCAGCGCTGGCCGCTCACCGAGATCTTCGCCGAGCCGTTCAGCGCGCACGCCGTGGACGGCTTCAAGCTGGTCGCCGCCGCGCCGTACACGCCCCGGATCACCGTGGACCGGCTGGTGCTGGCCCGGCAGACGTGGCGGACCACAGTGGGCGCCAGCGGCCTGGCCGTCCCGAACGGGGAGCGCGAGCGCTTCCTCGCCGTCCGGGACTGGCGCCGCCGCCTCGGCCTGCCCGAACAGGTGTACGTCAAGTTCGGCACCGAGACCAAGCCCTGCTTCGTCGACCTGTCCGCGCCGGCGTTCGCCACCACGCTCTGCGCGATGGCGCGCGCCGCCCGGGTCGACGGCGGCGACGACGTCTCGTTCACCGTCAGCGAGATGCTGCCCGCCCCGGAGCAGGCGTGGGTGCCCGACGGACAGGGCCGCCGCTACTTCAGCGAGCTGCGCCTGCACATCACCGACGCCCGGCGGGAGGACCACCGGTGAGCCATCTGGTGCCCCTGGGCGACACCGGCTGGTCGGTGTGGCGTGACGTGGTCCTGCGGACCGCCGGTTTCCCGGCCGCCGGGCTGGACCGGTTCGCCGCGCCGGACTGCGCCGCCGTCGCGGACGCGCTGCTCGCCGGCGACACCGGCGCCGAGGTGTTCGACAAGACGCTGCGCGAGGCGTTCGCCGAGTCCTCCGCGGTGGCCGGCGAGCTGGCCGCCGACCCGCTGCTGCGCGAGGCGGTGACCTGGCAGAACCCGGACATGCTGATCGCGCTGGACGGGCTGCTGCGCACCGACCCGCAGGTCCGCAACGTGCGCCGCCGCAAGCGCGAGCTGAGCCTGCTGCGCTACTGGCAGCGCTACTGCGGCAAGGCCGAGACCATCGGCTTCTTCGGCCCGGTCTGCTGGGGCACGTTCGACACCACCCGGCCCGGCGTGCACACCGTGCCCGGTGCCGCGCTGGTGCACCGGCGGCGGGTGTACTTCGAGGCGTGGGCGCTCATCGCGTACGCCGACCGGCTCGCCGACGACCTGGCGGTGCGCCGCTGGTGGGCGCCCGCCCTGCAACCGCACCTGACCGTCGCCGGCCGGGAGCTGCGCTGGCCGCTGCACCCGCCGATCGCGCTGACCCCGGTCGAGGCGCTGGTGCTCGGCGCCTGCGACGGGCGCACCCCCGCGGTGGAGCTGGCGCAGCGGCTGTGCGACGCCGGCGAGGTGCACAGCGCCGACGACGTTTACCTGCTGCTGGACCGGTGGGTCGAGCGCGGCCAGCTCAGCTGGGGCGCCAACCTGCCGATCGCGCCCGACGCCGAACTGGTGCTCGAAGCGCGGATCGCCGCGATCGGCGACGAGCCGGTCCGCGCCGCCACAGCGGCCGAGTTCGGCCGGCTGCGCGCCGCCCGCGACGAGGTGGCCGCGTCGGCCGGCGACCCGGACCGGCTCGGCGCCGCGCTCGCCGCGCTCAACGCCGAGTTCACCGCCGTCACCGGCCGCCCGGCCACCCGGCACAGCGGGCAGATGTACGCCGCCCGCACCGTCTGCTACGAGGAGACCGCCCGCGACCTGGAGTTCCGCATCGGGTCGGCGGTCATCGACGCGCTCGCCGAGCCCCTCGCCGTGGTGCTGCGTACCGCCCGCTGGTTCACCGGCGAGGTGGCCGCCCGCTGCGGTGAGGTCTTCACCGAACTGCACGAGGAACTGGCCGCCGACGGCCCCGTGCGGCTGGCCGACCTGTGGCTGCTGGCCCAGGGCACGCTCGTCTCCCCGGACGGCCCGATCGGCCGGGCCGGCGCCACGCTCACCGCACGCTGGGCCGAGCTGTTCGGCCTGGCCGACCTGCCCGAGGGGCAGCCGGAGCTGCGGCTGCGCGCCGCGGACCTGACCGACCGGGTCCGGGAACTGTTCCCGGCGACCCGACCAGGCTGGCCGTCGGCCCGGCTGCACAACCCGGACGTGCAGCTGTGCGCCGCCTCGCCGGAGGCCGTCGAACGCGGCGACTTCCTGCTCGTGCTCGGCGAGCTGCACCCGGCGTCGGTCGCGTTCGACAGCGCGGTGCTCAGCCCGTTCCACCCCGACCCGGCGGCGCTGCGCGCCGACCTCGACGCCGACCTGGGCCCGGTCCGGCTGCGGGTGCTGTGGCCGGACAGCTTCCCCCGCCGCACCACCCGCACCACGTACGCGCTGACCGGCCCGGCGGACCGCCAGCTCGGCATCGACACCGCGCACGGCGCCGACGTGGACCGCCTGGTCCCGGCCACCGCCGTGCTGGTCGAACGCACCGGCGACACGCTCACCGCGGTCTTCCCCGACGGCGCCCGCTGGCCGCTGATGGAGGTCTTCGCCACGCTGCTCGGCTCGCTGCTGCTCGACGCGTTCAAGCTGCTCGGCGCCGCGGCGTACACGCCCCGGATCACCATCGACCGGCTGGTGGTGGCACGGCGCACCTGGCGCACCACGGCCGGGGCGTGCGGGCTGGGCGGCCACCCCGACGAGTCCGCCCGCTACCTGGCGGTACGCCGCTGGCGCGCCGAGACCGGCCTGCCCGAGCGGGTCTTCGTCAAGGTCGGCACCGAGATCAAACCCTGCTACGTGGACCTGACCGGGCCGCTGTACGCGCAGTCCCTGTGCGCCATGGTCGACGCCGCGCTGCGGACCGGCCCGGACGTGCCGGTGGTGGTCTCCGAACTGCTGCCCGCCCCCGCCGAGGCCTGGGTGCCCGACGCCCAGGGCCGCGGCTACGTCAGCGAACTGCGCCTCCAGATCACCGACCCGGCCGAGCACCTTGGAGCACTCCGGTGACCGACACCCTGACCGTCAGCGCCGTCCACGGCACCGACCTGCCCTGGCCGGACGCCACCCTCGCCGACCTGATCACCGCGCAGGCGGCCCGCACCCCGGACGCGGTGGCGGTGCGCCAGTGGGACACCCGGCTCACCTACCGGCAGCTCGTCGACCGGGCCGCCGGGGTGGCCGCCGCGCTGCGTGAGCACGGCGTCGGCCGGGGCGACCGGATCGGCGTGTGCGGCGCGCGTACCCCCGACCTGGTGACGACGGTGGTCGGCGTGCTGCTCGCCGGCGCCGCGTACGTGCCGCTGGAGCCGGGCGGCCCCCGGGCCCGGCTGCGCGGCATCGTCCGCGACGCGGGCGTCCGGGTCGTCGTCGGCGACGCGGCGGCGGCCGAGTTCGGCGACGAGCCCGGCGTGACGGCGCTCGGCCTGCCCGGCCCGGCCCCGCTCGCGCCCTGCCCGGCCCGCCCCGGCGACCCGGCGTACGTGCTGTTCACCTCCGGCTCCACCGGCCGCCCGAAGGGCGTGCTGACCACCCACCGCAACGCCGTCGAGTTCGTCACCGGCGTGAGCGCGCTGACCGGTGCCGACGCCTCGGTGCGCAGCCTCGGCATCGCCTCGCTCGGCTTCGACGCGGCCACCATGGACCTGTTCGTGCCGCTGACGCTCGGCGGCGCGGTGCAGCTGCTCGGCGCCGACGACCGGGCCGACCCGGTCCGGCTGGCCCGGTTCGTCGCCGAGCACGAGGTCACCTGGGGCTTCATCACCCCGACCGTGCTGTCGCTGCTGGACCCGGCCGGGTTCCCGTCATGGCGGGTGCTGCTCTGCGGCGGCGAGGCGGTCCCGGCCGAGCTGGTCGCCCGCTGGGCGCCGGGCCGGCGGTTCCTCAACGGCTACGGCCCCACCGAGACCACGGTGCTGGCGGTCACCTGCGACCTCACCCCGGCCGACACCGACCCGATGCCGATCGGCCGGCCGCTGCCCAACCACCGGGCGTACGTGGTCGACGCCGACCTGCGGCCGGTGCCGGCGGGCGAGACCGGCGAGCTGCTGATCGGCGGGCCCGGCCTGGCCGACGGCTACCTGAACCGGGCCGGCCTGACCGCCGAGCGGTTCGTGCCCGACCCGTTCGGCGACGTCCCCGGCGAGCGGCTCTACCGCACCGGCGACCTGGTCCGGCAGGGCCCGGACGGCCGGATCGTCTACCTGGGCCGCGCCGACCGGCAGGTCAAGGTGCGCGGCCAGCGCATCGAGCTGGGCGAGATCGAGGCCGTGCTGGCCGCCTGCCCCGGCGTCGAGCGCGTCGCGGTGGAGGCGGTGCCCGGCCCGGCCGGCGCCGAGCTGGTCGCGTTCCTCACCCCGGCCGGCGCGCCCGGCGACGACGAGCTGCGGGCGTACGCGCAGACGCGGCTGACCACCGCGATGCTGCCGGCCCGGACGGTGCGGCTGGACGCGCTGCCGGTCAGCCCGGTCACCGGCAAGCTGGACCGGCCGGCGCTGCGCGAACTGGCCGCGGCGACCCCGGCCGCAGTCGCCGACGCGTCCGCCGACGACGACCCGGTGTCGGCGGCGGTCCGGCGCGTCTGGACCCGGCTGCTCGGCGCCGCGCCCGCCCCGGACAGCGACTTCCTCGCCGCCGGCGGCAACTCCATCGCCGCGATGCGGCTGGTCGCGGCGCTGCGCGCGGAGCTGGGCCGGCAGGTGGACACCCGGGTGCTGTTCGCCGACCGCACGTTCGCCGCGCTGGTGGACCGGGTCCGCGCCGCCGACCCGGCCGACGCCGACGGGCTGACCACCGGCAACCCGCCGACGCTGTCCCCGCCGCAGCGGCGGCTGTGGTTCATGGACCAGCTCGCCCCGTCCAGCGCGCCGTACAACATCGCCGTCGCGCACCGGCTGCGCGGGCCGCTGGACGTCGCCGCGCTCGGCGCCGCGCTGCGCGCCGTCGCCGAACGGCACGACGTGCTGCGCTGGCGGATCCCGCAGAACGGCGGCGTGCCGTACGCGGTCCGCGAGGAACCCACCGACGTGGCGGTGCCGGTGGTCGACCTGACCGCCGCCGCCGACCCGGACACCGAGCTGGCCGGCATGCTCGCGGCCGGCGCCGGGCACGCGTTCGACCTGGCCACCGGCCCGCCCTGGCAGGTGACCGTGTACCGGCTCGCCGCGCAGGAGCACGTGCTCGCGGTCACCGTGCACCACGCGGTCTTCGACGGCTGGTCCGAGGCGCTGCTCTACGACGAGCTGGCGCTCGCGTACGCCCGCGCGCTCGGCCGGTCCGTGCCGGGCCGCCCGCCGCTGCCCGCCACGTACGCCGACTACGCCGTGTGGCGCGCCGACCGGGACCGGCGCCGCGGCGAGACCGACCTGGCCTGGTGGACCGCGCACCTGGCCGGCGCGCCGACGGTGCTGGACCTGCCCCGCGACCGGCCCCGCCCGGCCGTGCAGACGTACGCCGGCGCGGAGGCCGCGGTACGGCTGGACGAGGCCGCCGACCGGGACGTGCGCGACCTGGCCGCCCGGCGCGGCACCACAGTCGCCGCGGTGCTGCTGGCCGCGTTCGGCGAGCTGCTGCGCCGGGTCACCGGCGGCGACGAGCACGTGCTCGGCGCGATCGTCGCCGACCGGCGGCTGGCCGCGTTCGACGAGGTGATCGGGTTCTTCATCGACACCGTGCCGGTGCGGGTCCGCTCCGGTGGCGCGAGCTTCGCCGAGCAGGTCGACCGGGCCGCTGCCGAGCTGCACGAGGTCACCGCCCACCCGGGCGCGCCGCTGGAACGCATCGTGGAGGCGCTCGGTGTGGGCCGGGACACCTCCCGCGCCCCGCTGGTGCAGGTGCTGTTCAACGTGCTCAACTTCGCCCCGCCCCGGCTGACGCTGACCGGCCTGGCGGCCGAGCCGGTGTCGGTGCCCAAGCCCGGCTCGCCGTTCGACCTGACCGTCTACGTGGTGGAGCGCGACGGGCGGGCCGGCGTCGAGGTGGTGCACAACCCGGACCTGTTCACCGCCGAGCGGATCAGCGCGCTCCTGGCCGACCTGGCCGCCCTGGTCGGCGCGCTCGCCGCCGACCCGGACGCGCCGGCCGCCGAGGTGGCGCCCGAGCTGCCCCGCCCGGCGGTGCGTGTGGCCGCGCTCGGCGCGATGACCGTCGCCACCGCCGAACCGGCCCGCGCGCCGCTGCCCACCGGCTCGGACGCGCTCACCGGCACCGAGGAGCTGATCGCCGGCATCTGGCGCGACGTGCTCGGCCGGGACACCGTCGGCGTCACCGACAACTTCTTCGACATCGGCGGCCACTCGATGGCCCTGGCCGCCGTGTACGCCCGGCTCACCGAGGCCACCGGCCGCTCGATCACCATGCTCGACCTGTTCCGCCACCCGACCGTGCGGGCGCTCGCCGCCAGCCTGGACGGGGCCGCCGACCGGCCGGAACTGGCCCGCGCCGCGCTGCGCGCCGCCGCCCGGCGGGGCCGCGCCCGCCGAACCCCGCCGCCACGCCGACCTCACCCGTGACGCGATCCCTTGTGAATGAAGGAACCCCCATGCAGAACGACATTCCCGCCGACGACGGCGTCGAGCCCATCGCCATCGTCGGGCTCGCCGCCCGCCTGCCCGGCGCGGCCGACGTCGACGAGTTCTGGCGCAACCTGGTCGACGGCGTGGAGTCGACGACCGAGCTGACCCGCGAGGAGCAGCTCGCCCGCGGCGCGCAGCCGCAGGAGGTCGACGACCCGGGCTGGGTCAACCGTGCCCCGCTGGTGGACGGCTACGACGAGTTCGACGCCGGCCTGTTCGGGATGACCGCCCGCGAGGCCGAGATCACCGACCCGCAGCACCGGCTGTTCCTGGAGACCTGCTACACCGCGTTGCAGGACGCCGGCTACGACCCGGGCCGCTACGACGGCGCGGTCGGCGTGTACGCCGGTACCGGCGGAAACACGTACCTGCACCGCAACGTGTACCGCAACAAGCGGGTCGGCGGGAACCCGCACGGCGCGGTGTCGCTGGCCACCGGCAACTCGCCGAACTACGTGGCCACGAACGTGTCGTACCGGCTGGACCTGCGCGGCCCCAGCATGACCGTGCACACCGCCTGCTCCACCTCGCTGGTCGCGTTCCACCTGGCCTGCGAGGCGCTGCGCAACGGCGAGTGCGACATGGCCCTGGCCGGCGGCGTCAACATCGAGCTGCCGCACGTCGGCTACCTCGGCATGGACGGCTTCACCTCGCCGGACGGGCGGTGCCGGCCGTTCGACGCCGCAGCGAACGGCACGGTGTGGGGCAGCGGCGTCGGCGTGACGCTGCTCAAGCGGCTCTCCGACGCGATCGCCGACGGCGACCACATCCGCGCGGTCGTGCTCGGCAATGCCATCAACAACGACGGCGCCGGGAAGGTCGGCTTCACCGCCCCCAGCATCGACGGGCAGACGGAGGCCATCGCCCAGGCCGTCGCGCTCGCCGGCGTCGACCCGCGCAGCATCAGCTATGTCGAGGCGCACGGCACCGGCACCGCGCTCGGCGACCCGATCGAGGTCGCCGCGCTGTCCGCCGTCTACGCCAAGGACACCGACGAGCGCGGCTGGTGCGGCATCGGGTCGGTGAAGTCGAACATCGGCCACCTGAGCCAGCCCTCCGGCATCGTCAGCGTGATCAAGACGGTGCTGGCGATGGAGCACGGGCTGATCCCGCCGACCATCAACTACGAGGCGCCGAACCCGGCCATCGACTTCGCCGACACCCCGTTCTACGTGGCGAACACGCTGACCAAGTGGGACACCGACGGCGGGCCGCGCCGGGCCGGCGTCAGCTCCTTCGGCATCGGCGGCACCAACGCGCACGTCGTGCTCCAGGAGGCGCCGGCGGCGGAGCGGGACGAGCCGCCGGCCCGCCCGGCGCACCTGCTCCAGGTGTCGGCGAAGACCCCGACCGCGCTGGACGTCGCCGTGCGCCGGCTCGCCGAGCACCTGGAGGGCGGCAGCGACGTGGCGCTCGCCGACGTGGCGCACACGCTGCGCGTCGGCCGCCAGACGTACGCCCACCGCGCCGCCGTCGTGGCCGGTGACCCGGCGTCCGCCGCCGCCGCGCTGCGCGAGCGGCGCAAGGGCCACCGGGGCGTCGCCGACGGACCCGCCCCCCGGGTGGCGTTCCTGTTCAGCGGCCAGGGCTCGCAGTACGCCGGGATGGGCGCCGAACTGTACACCCAGGACCGGGCGTTCGCCGCCGCCGTGGACGAGTGCGCCGACCTGCTCCGCCCCGAGCTGGGCCTGGACATCCGGGACCTGATCCTCGGCCGCGACCCGGCCGCGGCGGACAAGCTCACCGAGACCCGCTGGACCCAGCCCGCGCTGTTCACCGTCGAGTACGCCCTCGCCGTCGCGTGGCGGGCCGCCGGGGTCGTCCCGGCCGCGATGATCGGCCACTCCATCGGCGAGTACGTGGCCGCCACGCTCGCCGGCGTGCTCGACCTCGCGGACGCGCTGCGCGTGGTGGCCGCCCGGGGCCGGCTCATGCACTCCCTGCCCGCCGGTTCGATGCTGGCGGTCACGCTCGACGAGTCGGCGGTGGCCGACCGGCTGCCTCAGGGCCTGTCGGTGGCCACCGTGAACGGCCCCGGCACCTGCGTGGTGGCCGGCGAGACCGCGCTCGTGGAGGAGTTCGCCGCCAGCCTGGGCGGCAAGAACAAGTCGAAGCTGCTGCGCACCTCGCACGCGTTCCACTCGCCGATGATGGACCCGATCCTGGACGAGTTCACCGCGCTGATGGCCACCGTGCCGCTGCGCGCCCCGGCGGTGCCGTTCCTGTCGAACGTGACCGGCACCTGGATCACCGAGGCGCAGGCCACCGACCCGGCGTACTGGGCCGCGCACCTGCGCCGCCCGGTCCGCTTCGGCGCGTGCGTGGCCACGCTGCTCGCCGAGGGCACCTGGGCGCTCGTCGAGTGCGGCCCCGGCCGGCAACTGGCCAACCTGGCCCGGATGCAGGTCGCCAAGGCCGGCGAGGCGCAGCGCGCGCTGACCCCGCTGGGCAGCCTGCCCGGCGCGGGCGAGCAGACCGGTGACCTGGCCGCGCTGCTCGGCACGGCCGGCGCGCTCTGGTGCGCCGGGGTGCCGGTACGCCTTGCGGCCGACCCGGCGGCGCGGCGGGTGCCGCTGCCCACGTACCCGTTCGAGCGGCGCCGCTACTGGATCGACCCGGACCCGGAGCAGGAACTGGCCACGGCGCCCGTCGAGACCGGCCCCCGGCCGCTGCCGGAGTGGTTCGCGGTGCCGGTGTGGCGCCAGGCCGCCTCGGCGCGCGCCGTGGAGCCGCTGGGCCGCTGCCTGGTGCTGGCCGACGGTCCGCGCGGCGAGGCGCTCGTGGCCGCGTTGCGCGCCGCCGGCGACGACCCGGTCGAGGTACGCGCCGGCGAGGCGTTCACCGCCACCGCGAGCGGTTTCCGGCTGCGCCCCGGCGTACGCGCCGACGCCGAGGAGCTTCTCGCCGCGCTCGGCGCCGACGTGCCCCGGCGGATCGTGCACGCGTTCGCCCTCGACGGCGAGCCGGCCGGCACCGACCCGGCGGCGGCCTGGGCGGCGCAGGAGCGCGGCTTCTTCGGCGCGCTGCACCTGGTGCAGGCGCTCGCGGGCGCCGGTGTGACCGCCGACGAGGCGGGCGTACGCCTGGACCTGGTCACCGCCGGCATCGGCGACGTACGCGGCGACGACCTCGTCCGCCCCGAGCACGCCACGCTGGCCGGCCTGGCCCGGGTGCTCCCGGCCGAGCTGCCCGGCCTGACCGTGCGGCTGCTGGACACCGATCCGGCCGCGCGCGGCGTGGCCGCCCTGGTGGCCGAGCTGCGCAGCCCGGTCGACGCCGAGCACCCGGAGGTGGCGCTGCGCGGCGACCGCCGCTGGCTCGGCGGCTACGAGCAGGTGAGCGTCGCGGCCGAGGCGGAGCCGGGCGTGCTGCGCGAGGAGGGCCGCTACCTGATCACCGGCGGTCTCGGCGGCATCGGCGTCACCCTGGCCGAGGACTTCGCCCGCCGGGCCCGCGCCAAGCTGGTGCTGCTGGCCCGCTCCGGGCTGCCCGGGCGCGACGAGTGGGACGCGCACCTGGCGGTGCACGGCGGCGCCGACCGGGCCGGACGCGCCATCGCGGCGATCCGCCGGATGGAGGCCGCGGGCGCCGAGGTGCTGGTGCTCGCCGCCGACGTCACCGACGCGGACGACCTGCGCCGGGTCCGCGACGAGGCCGAGCGGCGGTTCGGCGGGCTCGACGGCATCGTGCACGCCGCCGGCCTGCCCGGCGGTGGCATGGCCGAGATCAAGGAGCGCGACGAGGCGCAGCGTGTGCTGGCCCCGAAGCTGGCCGGCACGCTCGCGCTGGCCCAGGTCTTCGGCGACCTGCCGCTGGACTTCGTCGTGCTGTGCTCCTCGATCACCGCGGTGATCGGCGGGTTCGGCCAGGTCGACTACTGCGCCGCGAACAACTTCCTGGACGCCTTCGCGCGCTCCGGCACCGGGTTCCGCGCCCCGGTCGTGTCGCAGAACTGGGGCGGCTGGGCCGAGGTCGGCATGGCGGTGGAGACCGCCGCGCCGGCCGCGTTCCGGGCCGCCGGGCGGGACACCGTGACCACCACGGTCACGCACCCGGTGCTGACCACGATGGTCGCCGGGCCGGACGGCACGGTGCTGCACGGCCTGGTCGCGGCCGACACCCACTGGCTGCTCGACGAGCACCGGATCGGCGGCGTGCCGGTGGTGCCGGGCACCGCCCACCTGGAGTCGGTACGCGCGGCGGTGGCCGCCGCGCTGCCCGCGCCGGGGCCGGACGCCGCTGTCGAGCTGCGTGACGTGGTGTTCCTGGAGCCGTTCTCGGTGCCGGACGGCACCGTGGCCCAGTACCGGGTCGAGCTGACCCCGACCGAGGACGGCACCGACTTCACCGTCGCCAGCCTCGCCGCCGGCCAGGCGCGCGCCCACGTACGCGGCAGCGCCGGGTGGACCACCGAGGCGGCCCCGCCGGCCGCCGTGCCCGCCGTGGCCGGACGGCGGGTCGACGACGACGCCTCGTTCGGCCGGGGACGCACCAGCATGCTGACGTTCGGCCCGCGCTGGGCGGCGCTGGCCGAGCACCACCTCGCCGACGGCGAGGAACTCGCCCGCGTGCAGGCGCCCGCCGCCGCGCTCGGCGACCTGCCCTCGTGGGGGCTGCACCCGGCGCTGCTGGACGTGGCCACCGCGTTCGGCCGCGGCCAGGGCTCCGGCACCTACCTGCCGCTGTCGTACGGCCGGATCGTGGTGCGCGGCGCGCTGCCGGCGACGTTCCACAGTCACCTGCGGCACCGGCCCGCCGCCACCGACGAGGTGGTCGCCGCCGACCTGTCGCTGCGCGACCCGGACGGGCGGGAACTGGTCGCGATCAGCGACTTCGTGCTGCGCCGGGTCGACCAGGACGCGGTCACCGGCAACCTGGCCGAAGCCCCGGCGGACGCCGACGCCCCGGCGCCGGTGACCGAGGACATCCGCCCGGTCGACGGCGCGGAGGCGTTCCGGCGCAGCCTCGCCGCCGGGCTCGGCGCCCAGGTGGTGATCGCCACCCGCACCGTCGCCGACATCCGTCGCCGGGCCGCCCGGGTCACCACCGACAGCATCGCCGAGGAGACCGACGCGGCGGCCGGCGCGACCGCGGCCACCGGCGGCGGCTCGGCCGCACCCGGCACCGAGCTGGAGAAGACCATCGCCCAGGTGTGGCGCGACGGTCTCGGCGTCACCGACATCGGCGTGGACGACGACTTCTTCGCCCTCGGCGGCAACTCGCTGGTCGCCGTGCAGCTGATCGCCGCCATGCGAAAGGCGACCGGGGTGCGGCTGCCGATGCGCAGCCTCTTCGAGACCCCCACGGTGGCCGGCCTGGCCGCCCGGATCGAGGAGCTGCGCGCCGAGGCGCCCGCCGACCAACCGGCCGCCCCGGCGGCGATCCCGGCCATCCCGCGGCTGCCCCGCGGCTGACACCCGACGGAACAAGGAGACACCGCACCATGAGCGAGACAACCGCGACGCTGCCGGTGGTCGTCGAGAACGACGGCCGGCCGCTGACCGACCTCATCGCCGCCCGGCGCGCCGAGCTGCGGGACACCCTCGTCGCCAGCGGAGGGCTGCTGTTCCGCGGCTTCGACGTGGGCGGCGTGGACGGCTTCGACCAGGCCGTACGGGCCCTGGCCGGTGAGCCGCTGACCTACACCGAGCGCTCCTCGCCCCGGCACTCGATCAAGGGCCGGGTCTACACCTCGACCGACTACCCGCCGGACGAGGAGATCTTCCTGCACAACGAGAACTCGTACCAGGCGCGCTGGCCGCTGACGCTGTTCTTCTACTGCGTCACGCCGCCGGACAGCCAGGGCGCCACGCCGCTGGCCGACGTGCGCCGGGTGTACGAGCTGATCGACCCGGCGGTCCGCGAGGAGTTCGTCCGCCGCCGCTGGATGCTGGTGCGCAACTTCCACGGCGACTTCGGCACCCGCTGGCAGGAGGTGTTCAACACCGAGAGCCGCGCCGAGGTGGAGGCGTACGCGGCGGACAACGGGATCACCGTGGAATGGGTCGGCAAGGACGGCCTGCGTACCCGCGCGGTCCGGGACGTGGTGCACCACCGGCCCGGATCGGACACCCCGCGCTGGTTCAACCACGCCACCTTCTTCCACCTGAGCACGCTGCCGGCCGACTACCAGGAAGGGCTGCTGGCCATGTTCGGCGCCGACGGGCTGCCGTCGAACACCTACTACGGCGACGGCGGCGAGATCCCCGCCGACGTGATGGACCACCTGCGCGCCGCCTACCGGGCGGCCACGGTCCGCTTCGACTACCAGCGCGACGACGTGCTGGTGGTGGACAACATGACCGCCGCGCACGGCCGGGAGCCGTTCACCGGCCCCCGCAAGATCGCCGTGGCGATGGCCGAGCCGCACACCCCCGACACCGCAGGAGCGAACTGACATGGCCGAATCCCGATTCCTGGTCGTCCGCAACGACGAGGAGCAGTACTCGATCTGGTCGGCCGACCGCGAGCTGCCCGCCGGCTGGCACGACACCGGCTTCGCCGGCAGCCGCGAGGAGTGCCTGGCCCACGTGGACGAGGTCTGGACCGACATGCGTCCCCGCTCGGTGCGCGAGGCCCTCTCATGACCCAGGAGTGGACGTTCCCGGCCTCCTACGCCCAGGAGCGGGTGTGGATGGCCAACCAGCTCGACGCCGGGTCGCCGGTGTTCAACGTCTCCTTCCCGTGGATGTTCCCCGCCGACGTGGACGCCGAGACGGCCGGCGACGTGGTCAACCGGGTGATCGCCCGGCACGAGGCGCTGCGTACCCACCTGCGGGTCGACGACGGCGCGCTGGTGCAGGTCGTGCGCGCCCACGAACCGGCGCCGCTGCCCGTCACCGACGTCACCCATCTGCCCGCCGGTGAGCAGCGCGGCGAGTTCGAGCGGATCCGCGGCGAGATGGCGCGCGCCCCGATCCCGATGGACGCCGCGCCGCTGTGGCGGGCCCGGCTGATCCGCATGGAGGACGGGCTCGCGCTGGCGTTCGTGGCGCACCACGCCGTCTTCGACAGCCACTCGGCGGTGCTGTTCCACCACGAACTGGTCGCGTTCTGCGAGGCCGCGCGCACCGGCGCCGAGCCCGCCGTGCCCGAGCTGCCCATCCAGTACGCCGACTTCGCGGTCTGGCAGCGCCAGCAGCTCACCGGCGAGGAACTGGACCGGCAGCTCGCCTTCTGGACCGGCCACCTGGCCGGAGCGCCGCCGGTGATCGGCCTGCCGCTGGACCGGCCCCGTCCGGGCCAGCTCGGGTTCGCCGGTGACGAGGTGCGCTTCACGCTGCCCGACGGGCTGCTGGACCGGATCGGCACGCTGGCCACCGGCGCGCAGGCCACCCCGTACATGGTGCTGCTGGCCGGTTTCGCGGCGCTGCTGTCGCGGATCTCCGGCGACACCGACGTGGTGGTGGGGGTGGCCACCGCGGGCCGCGACAACCCGGAGCTGGCGCCGCTGATCGGCATGTTCGTCAACCCGGTGGCGCTGCGCTGCGACGTCTCCGGCGACCCGGCGTTCGCGGCGCTGCTCGGCCGGATCCGCAACGGCCTGATCGACGCCATGGAGCACGGCCAGGCGCCGTTCCAGAAGATCGTCGAGGCGGTCGACCCGCAGCGGGACCCGTCGGTGCAGCCGATCTTCCAGACCGCCCTGAACTGGATCCCGGACTCCGGCCTCGACCCGGTGGAGCTGGGCACCACGAAGGACGACCTGGCCTTCGACATCACCACCGGGGAGTGCCGCCTGGTCTACCGGACCGAGCTGTTCGACCGGGAGACCGCCGAGGCGGTGGTGCGCCGCTACGTGCGGCTGCTCGCCGCCGCCGTCGCCGAGCCGCAGCGCACCGTCGCCGCGCTGCCGCTGCTCACCGACGACGAACATGACCTGGTGCTGGGCGCCTGGAACGACACCGCCCACGACGTGCCGGCGAGCACTGTGGTCGACGAGGTGCAGCGGCAGGCCGCCGCCACCCCGGACGAGCCGGCGCTGGTCTGCGACGGCGCGACGCTGCGCTACGCCGAGCTGAACACCGCCGCGAACCGGCTGGCCCGGCTGCTGGTGGCGCGCGGGGCCGGCCCGGAGACCCGGGTCGCGCTGGCCCTGCCCCGCTCCTGCGACCTCGTCGTGGCGATGCTCGCCGTGCTGAAGGCCGGCGCCGCGTACGTGCCGGTGGACACCACGTACCCGGCCGGGCGGATCGCGTACCTGCTCACCGACGCCGCGCCCGCGCTGGTGGTGGCCGACCCGGACACCGCCGCCCTGGTGCCCGGCGACGCGCTGGTGCTCGACGGAGAGGTCGGCTCCGACCAGCCCGGCGACGATCTCACCGACGCCGACCGGGTCGCCCCGCTGCGCCCCGAGCACCCCGCGTACGTGCTCTACACCTCCGGCTCCACCGGCCGGCCCAAGGGCGTGGTGGTCGAGCACCGGGCGGTGACCGCGTACCTGGCCTGGGCCCGGGCCACCTACCCGGGGCTTTCCGGGGTGGCGCTGCTGCACTCGCCGGTCTCGTTCGACCTCACCGTCACCGGCCTGCTCGGCACGCTCACCGCAGGCGGCACGGTACGGCTCGCCGCGATCGACGAGCCCGCCGCCCGCGCCGGTGGGCGGCCGACCTTCCTCAAGGTCACGCCGAGCCACCTGCCGCTGCTCGACGGCGAGCTGTCACCGACGACCGACCTGGTCATCGGCGGCGAGGCGCTGACCGGGGAGCAGCTCGCCGCCTGGCGGGCCGCGCACCCCGACGTGGCGGTGATCAACGAGTACGGCCCGACCGAGGCCACTGTGGGCTGCGTCGCGGCCCGCATCGCCCCCGGCGAGCCGGTCCCGGCCGGCCCGGTGCCGATCGGCACGCCCACCTGGAACACCCGGGCACTGCTGCTCGACACCGCGCTGCGCCCGGTGCCGCCGGGCGTGGTGGGGGAGCTGTACGTCACCGGCACGCAGCTCGCCCGCGGCTACCACGAGCGGCCCGGCCTGACCGCCGAGCGGTTCCTGCCCTGCCCGTACGGCCCGCCCGGCGCCCGGATGTACGCCACCGGCGACCTGGCCCGCTGGCGCGCCGACGGCACGCTGGACTACCTGGGCCGCCGCGACGACCAGGTCAAGGTGCGCGGCATGCGGATCGAGCTGGGCGAGGTCGAGGCGGCGCTGCTGGCCCACCCGGACGTACGGGCCGCCGCCGCGGCGGTCCGCGCCGACGGCGGCGAGCCGATGCTCGTCGGCTACCTGGTGGGCCCGGCCCACGAGGACTCGGTCCGCGCCGAACTGGCCCGCGAGCTGCCGGCGCACCTGGTGCCGGCCGCCCTGGTCCGGCTGGACGCGCTGCCGCTGACCCCGAACGGCAAGCTGGACCGCGCCGCGCTGCCCGCCCCGGCGACGGCCGAGACGGCGCAGGACAGCTACGTCGCGCCCCGCACCGAGGCCGAGGCCCTGGTCGCCGAGGTGTACGCCGACATCCTCCAGGTGGAGAAGGTCGGCGCCCACGACGACTTCTTCGCCCTCGGTGGCAACTCGCTGCGCGGCATGCGGGCGATGGCCCGCATCCGCGCCGAGGTGGACGTGGAGCTGCCCATGCGGGCGCTGTTCAGCAGCCCCGTGGTGGCGGACCTGGCCGCCCAGATCGAACAGCGGATCGCCGCCGAGCTCGACGGTCTCTCCGACACCGAGGTCGCCGCGCTGCTCGCGGCGGAAGAGGGAACCAACTGATGACCGACCTGAAGGATCCGGCCCGCGAGGCGGCCCGGCAGGCGCTGATCGCCCGACGGCTACGCGCCCGCCAGACCGCAACCGCGGCCCGGATCACCCCCCGCCCGGCCGGCGCCGAGGTACCGCTGTCCTACGCCCAGGAGCGGGTCTGGTTCATGGACCAGCTCGCCCCGGGCGAGGCGGCGTACCACATCGCGGTGCCGCTGCGGGTGCGCGGACCGCTCGACGTGGACGCGCTACGCGCCGCCCTGACCGCGCTCGCGGACCGGCACGAGTCGCAGCGCACCCGCTTCCCGGCCGACTCCGACGGCCGCCCCACGGTGGTGATCGCGGACACCGCGGACGTGCCGCTGACGGTGGTGGACGCGCCCGACGAGGCCGCCGCGCAGGCGCTGGTCGAGGCGGCGGCGGCCGAGCCGTTCGACCTCGCCGAGGGGCCGCTGCTGCGGGCCCTGCTGATCCGGCTCGCCGCCGACGACCACGTGCTGTTCCTGGCCCAGCACCACATCGTCGGCGACGGCTGGTCGGTGGACGTGCTGCTGCGTGACCTGATCACGCTCTACCGGGGCGGCGAGCCACCCGCCCTGCCGATCCAGTACGGCGACTTCGCCGTCTGGGAGGCCCAGGAGCTGGACGGCCCGCAGGCGCGGGCGCACGTCGACTACTGGAAGCAGCGGCTGGCCGGCATCACCCCGCTGGAACTGCCGCTGGACCGGCCCCGCCCGGCCACCCAGACCTACCGGGGCGACTTCGTCGAGTTCCAGCTCGACCCGGCCGCCACCGAGGCGCTCAACACGCTCACCCGCGACAGCGGCGGCACGCTGTTCATGACGTTGCTCGCCGCGTACCAGGTGCTGCTGGCCCGGCACTCCGGCCAGGACGACTTCGCCATCGGCGCGTCGGTCGCCGGACGGTCCGCGCCGGAGCTGGAGAACCTCGTCGGCATGTTCATCAACATGCTGCCGCTGCGCGCCGACCTGGGCGACGACCCGACCTTCGCCGAGCTGCTGGAGCGCACCCGCCGCACCGTGCTGGACGGGTTCGAGCACGCCGAGGTGCCGTTCGCCAAGGTCGTGCACGAGCTGGGCCTGCCGCGCGACGTCAGCCGCTCCCCGGTGTTCCAGGCCATGTTCGTGCTGCAGAACTACGAGATGGGCCGGTTCACCGGCGTGTCCCGTACCGACGAGGTCACGTTCACCTGGACCCCGATGGAGTTGCGGGCCACCCGGTTCGACTTCGAGCTGCACGCGGTCGAGACCGTCGACGGGCTCTGGGGCAAGCTGGTCTTCAACACCGACCTGTTCGACCGGGCCACCGTGGAGCGCATGGCCCAGCGGTGGACCGCCCTGCTGGACGCGGTCGTCGCCGCGCCGGACACCCCGGTCTCCCGGCTGCCCCTGCTGCCCGCCGCCGAGCGAGAGCTGCTGGCCGCCTGGAACGACACCAGCGCGGACTTCCCGCGCACGCAGACGCTGCACGGCCCGATCGAGGAGCGCGCCGCGGCCACCCCGGACGCGGTGGCGGTCACCATCGACGGCCACAGCCGCACGTACGCCGAGCTGAACGCGCAGGCCAACCGCGTCGCGCACCGGCTGCGCGCGGCCGGCGTCGGCCCGGAGACCCTGGTCGGGGTCTGCGCGGAACGCTCGGTGGAACTGGTCGCCGGGCTGCTCGGCGTGCTCAAGGCCGGCGGCGCGTACCTGCCGCTGGACCCGGAGTACCCGGCCGACCGGCTCGCGTTCATGGTCGGCGACGCGGACGCGCCGGTGGTGCTGGTCCAGTCGCACCTGCGCGACGTGCTGCCCGACACCGGCGCCACGGTACTCGAACTGGACGACGCCACCGTGTGGAGCGGTCAGCCCGACACCAACCCGGCGCCGGCCGCCGGGCCGGAGCACCTGGCGTACGTCATCTACACCTCCGGCTCCACCGGCCGCCCGAAGGGCGTGCCGAACACGCACCGGGGCATCGTCAACCGGCTCGACTGGATGCAGAAGACGTACCGCCTCGGCGCCGACGACGCGGTGCTCCAGAAGACCCCGGCGAGCTTCGACGTGTCGGTGTGGGAGTTCTTCTGGCCGCTGCGCACCGGCGCGCGCCTGGTGCTGGCCAAGCCGGGCGGTCACAAGGACGCCGGCTACCTGCGTGACCTGCTGGTGTCCGAGCGGATCACCACCGCCCACTTCGTCCCGTCGATGCTCACCGTCTTCCTCGCCGAGGACGGCGTGGAGGCGGCCACCGCGCTGCGCCGGGTGATCTGCTCCGGCGAGGAGCTGCCGCTGGCCTCGGCGGCCGACTTCACCGCCCGGCTGCCCTGGTGCGGCCTGCACAACCTGTACGGCCCGACCGAGGCGGCCATCGACGTGACCGCCTGGGCGTGCGAGCCGGACCGGCTGGCGCAGGTGACGAGCGTGCCGATCGGCGCGCCGATCGCCAACCTGCGGCTGCACGTGCTCGACCCGTCCGGCGCCCAGTGCCCGGTCGGGGTGGCCGGTGAGCTGCACATCGGCGGTGTCGGGCTGGCCCGCGGCTACCACCGCCGGCCGGCGCTGACCGCGGAGAAGTTCGTCCCCGACCCGTTCTCCGCCGAACCGGGCGCCCGCCTCTACCGCACCGGTGACCTGGCCCGCTGGGTGATCGGCCCGGACGGCGCCGGGGTGATCGAGTTCCTGGGCCGCATCGACCACCAGGTCAAGCTGCGCGGCCTGCGCATCGAGCTGGGCGAGATCGAGAGCGCGCTGCGCGAGCAGCCGGGCGTCACCGAGGCCACGGTGATCGTCCGGGAGGACAGCCCGGGCGACAAGCGGCTCACCGCGTACCTGGTGGGGGCGGCCGAGCACGCCGCGCTGAAGGCGGCGCTGAAGGACACGCTGCCCGAGTACATGGTGCCGGCCGCGTTCGTCACGCTCGACGCGCTGCCGCTGACCCCGAACGGCAAGCTGGACCGCAAGGCGCTGCCCGCGCCGGTGGTCACCCGCGAGGCGTCGGTGGCGCTGGTCGAGCCGCGCGACGACACCGAGCGGGCGCTGGCTGCGATCTGGTCCGAGGTGCTCGGCGTGGACACGCTGGGCATCGACGACGACTTCTTCGACCTGGGCGGGCACTCGATGCTCGCCACCCAGGTGGTCGCGAAGATCCGCAAGGCGGAGCTGGGCGGCCGGGCCGTCGGCGTGATGGACCTGTTCCAGCAGCGCACCATCCGCGACCTGGCCGCGTTCATCTCCGGCGACGCCGCCCAGGAGGGGCCGCGCCGGCTGCTCTACGAGCTGACCAAGCCGATCCCGGCGGGCAAGCGGGTGCTGACGTACGTCTGCGTGCCGTACGGCGGCGGCAGCGCCATCGTCTACCAGCCGCTGGCCGACGCGCTGCCGGCCGGGTACGGGCTGTGGTCGCTGGCCATCCCCGGCCACGACGTCGGCCTCACCGAGGACGCGCTGCCGTTCGAGGAGCTGACCAGCCGGGTCGCCGACGAGATCCTGGAGCGGGTCGAGGGACCGATCGCCCTGTACGGCCACTGCGGCGTGGGCAGCGCGATCGTCGCCGAGGTGGCCCGCAAGGTCGAGGCGTCCGGCCGGGACCTGGAGGCCGTCTACATCGGCGCGATGTTCCCGTTCGCCCGCCCCAAGGGCGTCTTCTCGGCGGCCCGCAACAAGCTGGAGCAACTGCGCAGCAACAAGCACTACGCGAGCTGGCTCAAGTCGATGGGCGTGGACACCGACGAGCTGGACCCGGAGCAGGCGGACCGGATCATCAGCAACATGCGGGCCGACTCCCGCGCCTCGGAGGAGTACTTCACCCGGCTGCTGGACAAGCAGGCGACGAAGCTGCGCGCGCCGATCATCTCGGTGGTCGGCTCCGAGGACCCGGTCACCGACTACTACCGCGAGCGGTACACCGAGTGGCAGTTCCTCAGCGACACGCTCGGGCTGGTCGTGCTCGACCAGGCCGGTCACTTCTTCCTCAAGTACCGTGCCGAGGAGCTGGCCGAGATCGTCACGCAGGCGCACCCGGCGGTGGTCGCCGGTGACATCGGCGCGCTGAGCCCCCAGGCGCGGGGTGAGGACGCCGGCTGGGCGGTGGCGGACACGCTGCGCGTGGGCGTGGCCCGCAAGGCCAGCACCGCGGTCAAGCCGAGCATGGGCCGCTTCCTGGCCATCACGGTCGGGCAGCTCGTCTCCAGCACCGGCTCCGCGCTGACCGCGTTCGCGCTGCCGATCTGGCTGTTCAACCGCACCGGCTCGGTGGCCGACCTCGGTCTGCTGTGGGCGCTGGCGCTGATCTGCGGCGTGCTCATGCTGCCGGTCGCCGGCGCGCTGGTGGACCGGGTCAGCCGCCGCCGGATCATGATGACGGCCAGCTGCTTCGCCGGCTCCATCCAGCTGGTGCTGGCCAGCCTGCTGTGGACCGACAACCTGGTGCTCTGGCACATCTACCTGCTGGTGGCGCTGAGCTCGGTGGCCGGGTCGTTCCAGCGGATCGCGTTCCAGTCGGCGGTGCCGCAGCTGGTGCCCAAGCGCTACCTCGGGCACGCCATGGGCATCACCCAGCTGTCCACCGGTGTGGCCACGCTGCTCATGCCGGCGTTCGCGGCCGGCCTGCTCGCCACCATCGACCTGAAGGGCATCCTGCTCGTCGACGTGGCCAGCTACGTGCTCGCGGTGCTCACGCTCGCCGTGGTCCGCTTCCCGGACGCGCTCGGCTGGCGGCCCCGGGAGCGGCTGCTGGTGGCCATCGCCAACGGCATGCGCTACTCCTGGCGGCACCGCGGATTCCGGCTGATGCTCGGCTACTTCGCGCTGGGCAACATCTTCCTGGCGCCCGCGCTGGTGCTGATCACCCCGTTGGTGCTGTCGTTCGGCAGCCCCACCCAGGTCGCCCAGGTCGCGCTGGCCGAGGCGGTCGGCGCGGTGCTCGGCGGCATCCTCATGTCGCTGTGGGGCGGGCCGCGCAAGCGCCGCATGATCGGCGTGCTGATCGGCAACCTGGGCACCGCGATCGGCTGCATGCTGATCGGCCTGGACGCCTCGGTGGCGATGATCTGCGTCGGCTTCTGCTGGCTGGCCATGTCGATGACCACCGCGCAGTCGATCTACGCGACGATCGTCCAGGTGAAGGTGCCGCAGCGCTTCCACGGCCGGGTGTTCAGCCTCAACCAGACCATCTCCTGGTCCACCCTGCCGATCGGGTTCGCGCTGCTGGCGCCGGGCGCCACCGCGCTGTTCGAGCCGATGCTCGCGCCGGGCGGAGCGCTGGCCGGCACGGTGGGCGCGGTGATCGGCACCGGACCGGGCCGGGGCATCGGGTTCGCGTACATCTGTTTCGGCGCGGCGCTGGTCCTGGTCACGCTCGGCGGGTTCGCGATCCGGCTGCTGCGCCGCTTCGACATCGAGGTGGAGGATTCCCTGCCGGACGACCTGATCGGCGCCCAGGAGCGTGAGAAGCGTCTGGCCGCCAAGGCCGAGAAGAAGGAGCTCGTCTCGGTCTGACCTCGCCTCCCATCCGGTTGATCAAGGAGTTCGTGTCCTTTCCGGGCCTTCCGGCCGGCACGAACTCCTTGATCACCGGGGGTAGCATCGGTGCGATGGGCGAGGACGTCACCGACACGCTGCTGCGGGAGATGGGGCGCCTCGATCCGTGTGTGGCGGTGGTCGAGGCCGGTGAGCAGGACGTCGACGGGCTCACCGACTACAGCCCGGAGGGTCACCAGGCCCGCGCCGATCTCGCCGCGCGCGCCCTGCGCCGGATCGAGGCGCTGCCCGCCACGAGCCCGCTGCACGAGCACCTCGCCGAACGGCTGCGCGCCCGGATCGCCTTCCACGACGCCGGGGAGGACCTGCGGGAACTGCACGTCGCGGCCACCGGCCCGCTCCAGCTCATCCGCCAGTGCGTCGAATCAGCGGTCCCGGGCCGCGACGCCGGGCGCGCGGCCTACGAGGACGGCTGGGCCCGCGTCGGCGCGCGCCAGGCCGCGATCCCGGCATCCCTGGACGGGTACGCCCGCAGCCTGCTGGTCGCCGCCGAACGTGGTCACCTGCCCACACGACGCCAGGTGGACCTGGTGACGCAGCGCTGCCGCACCTGGATCGACGAGGACACGGCGCTCGTGCAGCGCTACGGCGAC
Organism: Micromonospora sp. C41; assembly: GCF_018070485.1. NCBI lineage: Bacteria > Bacillati > Actinomycetota > Actinomycetes > Micromonosporales > Micromonosporaceae > Micromonospora > Micromonospora sp. C41. The sequence continues at coordinate 120,630 of NZ_JAGPXP010000019.1, forward strand.
GGGCCGCAGCGCGCGTCGTTGCAGGCGGCGGCGCGGGACGCGCGGGAGGCGTACCGGAGGTTCGCCACGACGCTCACCGCGGACCTCGCGCCGCTCGCGCGCGACGACGAGGCGTTCGGCCCGGCGCGGTACGCCCTCTGGGTGCGGACCTTCCTCGGCACGGAACCGGACCTGCGCGAGCTGTACGAGTGGGGCTGGGACGAGTTCACCGCCATCGAGGCGGACCTGGTCGCGGAGGCGAGAGCCCTGGGTGGCACCGTGCCCGAGGTGCTTCAACGGCTCGACCGCCCCGACGCGCCAGGTGTGCTGCGCAGCCGGGACGAGTTCGCCGCCTGGCTCCAGGAGCTGCTGGAGGCCACCACCGAGCGGATGCACGGCACGCAATTCGACATCCCCGCGCCGCTGCGCCGCATCGAGTCCCGGGTCACCACGTCGGGCGGCACCGCCTACATCGCGCCGTCGCGGGACCTGACCCGGCCGGGCCGGGTCTCGTGGCTGCTGCCCGACGGTCAGGAGCGCTTCCCGACCTGGTGGGCGTACAGCACCGCGTACCACGAGGGCGTCCCCGGCCACCACCTGCACCTCGGCTCGGAGGCGTGCCGGGGCGGCCCCGGGCAGCGGCTGAACCTGCTCGGCGGGCTCTCCGGCGCCCAGGAGGGCTGGGCCCTGTACGCCGAAGGGCTGATGGACGAACTCGGACTCTACGAGCAGCCGGGCGCCCGGCTGGGCCACCTGTTCATGCAGTTGCTGCGGGCGGCCCGGGTGGTGCTCGACATCGGCCTGCACCTGAAGCTGCCGATGCCGTCGGGCAGCACGCCGTGGACGCCGCAGGCCGCGCTGGACCTGCTGCGCGACCGCTGCCACCAGGGCCCGTACGCGCCACTGGAAGTGGCCCGGTACCTGGGCCGGCCCGGGCAGGCGCTCACCTACAAGGTGGGGGAGCGGGTGTGGCGGGACGGACGCGCGGCGTTCCCCGGCGACCGGCGCGCGTTCCACAACCGGGCGCTGGAACTCGGCTCGCTGGGACTGGACCAGCTCGCGAGCGCGCTTCCCGCCTATCCGGCCTCGTCGGCGGGCAGCTCCTCCGGGTCGGCCACCCACGCGGAGTAGACAGGCAGCGCGTGCCACGGGCCGCCGGCCGGGTCGGTGGTCACCGCGACCACCGCGTACGGGTGACCGAAGCGCAGCTCCGCGACGCGGGCGACCCCCTCCGGCGGCAGCGCTGTCGCCCGGCCGAACGCGGTCACCGCGGCGGCCTCGAAGCCGTAGCGGCCGAACCGGGCCACCGCGGACTGCGCGGCGTCGAACCCCGGCCCGGTCAGGCCCAGCAGCTCGCCGAGTGCCTGCGCCGCCGCGTCGAAGCCGAACCCGGGCCTGGCCAGGTCGTGGCGGCTCTGCGCCGACCAGCAGGGCAGCACCGCGGTGGCGCGTTCCTCCCGGCCGTCGTCCGCGTACGTCCGGGTCGGCTCCTCCCGCAGCGTCCACAGCGGCGTCTCGCCCAGCGGCAGGTCGTACAGCGACCGGCGGCCCGGCATGGCGTCCGGCAGGAGCGCGGCGGCGCTCGCCAGCTCCTGCGCGGCGGCCAGCACGTCGACGGCCGGCACGTCGGGCGCGGCGGCCACCGACACCACGAGCATTCCGGCGCCGTCGTCGCCGGTGCGGGCCGGCACCGCGTGCGCCGCCACGTCACCGGCCCGGTCGGTGGCCGCCACCCAGCACCGGTGCCCGAACGGCGGCGTACGCAGCACCCGGCTCAGCCGGCCCGACCAGGCGCTGTCCGCACCCAGCTCCGCGCCGGGGACGGTGTCGAACGGGTCGGCCCACGACACGCGGGTGGCCAGCGCGTTGGCCAGGAGCAGCAGCGTGTCCGGGGTGACGTCGACGGGGAAGCTGTCGATCAGCCCGCCGGTACGCTCCCGGGCCCAGCCGTCCAGCGCGGCCTGGTCGGGCAGCGGGCCGCGTTCGGTGTTCTCCGGCAGCGCGGCCCGCCACGCGGCCAGCTCCGGCGCGGGAGCGCGCTCCCACAGCGCGGTGGCCGCGGCGACCATCGGGTGCGGCGCGGCGAGCAGCGCCCGGGCCTCCGCGGCGGCGTCGTCCGGGTCGGCGTCGAGCGCCTCGGCCAGCGCCGCCCGGGCGTCGCCGGTGGCGGCCGGGCCGGTCAGCGCCAGCAGCAGCCACGCGCCCAGCGGCGAGGCGACGTGGTGGGTGTCGCCGGCGGCGCGGTGCAGCCGCTCGGCGTAACGGGCCAGTGGTGCGTGCAGGGGAGTCACGGCTCCACTCTGCCCGCTCACGCGCCGGGTGGCACGCCCGCGCTCAGGACCACAGTTCGAACGGCTCGTCGATCTCCTCGCCGGCCAGGAACGCGGGCAGCAGTTCGGGCAGCCGCCCGGGATAGCACCGCGGCCGCTCGGCGAGCACCTCGGCCAGCGGCCACCAGCGGAACCCGAAGTAGTCCTCCACCTCGTAGTCCAGCCGCAGCGCCTCGTCCACGTCCGGTCCGGGGCCGGACAGCCGTACCGCCACGATCACCTCGTCCTGGAGGTGGCGGCGCTGCCGGTGCCGGAAGCTGGCCCGCCGCCGCCACGTCGGCGCGCCCACCTCGTCCGGACCGATCGCGATGCCGGTCTCCTCGCGCAGTTCGCGGACCGCCGCCTCCCGGTAGGTCTCGCCCGGGTCCAGCCCGCCGCCGGGTAGCTCCCACCACACGCCGAGGTCGGGGTGGTCCGGGTCGCGGGTGTGGAACAGCAGCAGGTGGTCGGTGGCGTCGAGCACGACCAGCCGCACCGCGCTGCGCTCGAACACCGGCAGATCATCGGGTAGCCGCACGCCCCCAGCGTAAGGAAGGGCCCCTTCTTAACGCTTCCGGTAGTAGAGGGGCCCCCTATTAACAGGGGGCATCCCGCACGGCGCCGTCCACCCGACCGGGCGACCCGATTCCCGGGCGGTCGTACCCCGGCCGATAGGCTGCCCGCCGTGGCAGGTCTGTTGAAGAACGTGGCGTCGCGGCTCGGCCGGATCACCCGGGCTGTGCCCGCCCCGCCCCGCACGGGCGCGCCGATCCCGGCTCAGGTCGCGCGCCGCCGCCAGGTCAACGCGCTGCAGCGCCGCGAGTTGTCGTACGCGCCGGAGCCGGACGGCCAGGCCGACCCGGGCGAGATCGTCTGGACGTGGGTGCCCTACGAGGACGACCCCCGCCAGGGCAAGGACCGCCCGGTGCTGGTGGTCGGACGGCACAGCCGCACCCTGTTCGGGCTGATGCTGTCCAGCCAGAGCGACCGGGACGGGCAGCGGCACTGGCTGGCGCTCGGCCCGGGGGAGTGGGACCGGGACAACCGGCCCTCCTGGGTGCGCCTGGACCGGGTGCTCACCATGCGCGAGGACAGCATCCGCCGCGAGGGCGCGGTGCTGGACCGGCCACGGTTCGACCGGGTCGGGCAGGCGCTGCGCGCCGGCTACGGCTGGCGCTGACCGGGCCGGTCAGTACTCCGCGACGAGCTGCCGGGTCGGGCGGGCCGCGCCGAGCGTCTTCGCCTCGTACATGGCGGCGTCGGCGCGGCACAGCGCGTCGGTGAGCTGCGTCGGGCAGTGCACCGGCGCCAGCCCGACCGAGGCGGTGACCTGGATGCTGCGCGCGCCCAGCGGGATGGGCGCGGCGAGCGCCTCGCAGAGCCGCCGCGTGGCGTGCTCGATCCACCGGCGGTCGGCCGTGGGGCTGGCCAGCAGGCCGGCGAACTCGTCGCCGCCGAGGCGGGCCACCAGGTTGTTGCCGGCGAACGCGGCGAGCCGCTGCGCGACGCTGATCAGCACCTGGTCGCCGGCGGCGTGCCCGTAGCGGTCGTTCACCTGCTTGAAGTTGTCCAGGTCGAGCACGACCGCTACCAGTGGCTGGCCGGCCGGGTCGGTGAGCAGGGTGGCTGCGAGCCGGAAGAACGCGCGGCGGTTGGGCAGGCCGGTGAGCGGGTCGTGGCTGGCCGCGTGCCGTTCGGCGGCCAGTTCGGCCTGGAGCAGCTCGATCTCGGCCTCGGCGCGTACGGCGCGGCGGCGCAACTGCCAGGCCGAGATCAGGGCCCCCGCGGCGGATATGCCGGAGGCGACGGTCATCGGATCCGGCACGCGCGTCCTCCTCACCGCAGTCCCCTAGCCGCGCGCGGCGGCATCCGGAGGCCGGGTTCGGGTCACCGAATGTGAGCGACCCGGCACACCGTAGGTTTCGGCTATCATGCTCTCCGTCCATTGCAGATGCAATAGCAGATGCACGTGCATCTCACTCCTCAGTCGACAGACGTCGCCACCCACCGCTCCTCCCCGCGGCCTCGGCTGGCTCATCCCGAAGGACGCCCATGCAACAACCGCCGAACGGTGTGCCCGTGCCCGAGCTGCCCCCGATGCGCTGGTCGAAGAGTCGTCGCAGCAACCCCAGCGGCAACTGCGTCGAGTTGGCCGAGCTGCCCGGTGGCACCGGGATCGCGGTCCGAAACTCCCGGCACCCGGAGGGCCCGGCGCTGATCTACACAGTGGACGAGATCGCCGCCTTCGTGCTCGGCGCGCGCGACGGCGACTTCGACCACCTGATCCCGCCGTCCCGCACACGGGACTGATTAACCGCTCCGGAGGAGTTCACCTCACTGTCGGTTCATGGCATGCTTACTCGTCGGCCGGGGGGCGCCCGGCCGGGGCAGTCGGGATGCGAGGGCGGTCAGGTGGCGACGGTGCCCGTCGAGGGTGGTCCGACAAGCGGGCCCACCGTGCTGCGCATGTTGCTCGGTGGACAGCTGCGGCGACTCCGTGAGAGGGCCGGGGTCAGCCGGGAGACGGCCGGCTGGGAGATCCGCTCCTCCGAGTCGAAGATCAGCCGGATGGAGCTGGGCCGGGTCGGCTTCAAGGAGCGCGACGTGGCCGACCTGCTCACGCTCTACGGCGTGACCGACGCCGGCGAGCGCGAGTCGCTGCTCAAGCTCGCCCGGGACGCGAACAGCCCGGGCTGGTGGCACCGCTACGGTGACGTGCTCCCCGCGTGGTTCCAGGCGTACCTGGGCCTGGAGGCCGCCGCCGCGCTGATCCGCACGTACGAGGTGCAGTTCGTGCCCGGGCTGCTGCAGACCGCCGCGTACGCCCGGCAGGTGATCCTGCTCGGGCACCGCGGCGCGTCGGCGGCGGAGCTGGACCGGCGGGTGGAGCTGCGGATGCAGCGCAAGGAGCTGCTGCGCCGCAGCAACCCGCCGCAGTTGTGGGCGGTGCTCGACGAGGCGGCGCTGCGCCGCCCGATCGGCGGGGCCGCGGTGATGCGCGAGCAGCTGGACGCGCTGATCGAGGCGACCGCCGCGCCGCACGTACGGCTGCAGATCGTCCCGTTCTCCGCCGGCGGGCACGCCGCGGCCAGCGGGGCCTTCAGCATCCTGCGCTTCGGCGACGCGGACCTGCCGGACATCGTCTACATCGAGCAGCTGACCAGCGCGATCTACCTGGACAAGCGCGACGACCTCGAGTTCTACGCCGAGGCGATGGAACGGCTGTGCGTGGAGGCCGCGCCGCCGGAGCGCACCCGTGAGCTGCTGGCCCGCCTCCGCGACGAGCTGTACCCGGCCTGACCGGGCCGGCGCCGGGCAGTACCATGATCCGCACCGGAGACAGTGGACGGTGGGACCCGAGTCGTGGAGGTGGCCTTGACCAGCGACGCAGCAGGGACGGCGCCCGTTTCCGGGCCGCCCGGCGACCGGATCGACACGACAGTGGCGCACCCCGCCCGCCGGTACAACTACTGGCTCGGCGGCAAGGACAACTTCCAGGCCGACCGGGACTCCGGCGACGCGATGGCCGCCCGGTTCCCGACCATCCGGATCAGCGCGCTGGAGAACCGGCGGTTCCTGCGCCGCGCGGTGCGTCACCTGGCCGGTGAGGCGGGCATCCGGCAGTTCCTGGACATCGGCACCGGCATACCCACCGCCGACAACACCCACGAGGTGGCGCAGGCGATCGACCCGCGCGCCCGGGTGGTGTACGTCGACAACGACCCGATCGTGCTGGCCCACGCCCGCGCGTTGCTGACCAGTTCGGCCGACGGCGTCACCGCCTACCTCGACGCGGACCTGCGCGACCCGGAGCGGATCCTGGCCCACCCGGACCTGCGCCGCACGCTCGACCTGTCCCAGCCGGTGGCGTTGATGCTGCTGGCGGTGCTGCACTTCGTGCCCGACGGCGAAGACCCGTACGCGCTGGTCGACACGCTTCTCGACGCGCTGCCCGCCGGCAGTTACCTGGCCGCCTCGCACGCCACCCACGACTACCTTCCGGCGGAGGTGGCCGCCGAGGCGAAGGCGGCGGCCCGGGGCGGTGGCCCGCACGGCGTGATCAACCTGCGCAGCCGGGAGGAGGTCGTACGCTTCTTCGACGGCCTCGAACTGGTCGAGCCGGGCATCTGCTCGGTGGCCGAGTGGCGCGCCGACGGCGAGCCGGAGCCGCGGCCGTCCGTGGTCGACGTCAGCATGTACGGCGGGGTCGCCCGCAAGCCCTGACGCGGGCGGAAGAACGCCGGAACACGGACGAAACGGGGGCGCGGGTTGGTGCGGCCGGTGCCGCGCATGGCAGCCTGGTGAATTATGTCGCCGTTCACGCCCGCCCTGCGCCTGCACGACCGCTACGTCCTGCGTGAGCGCATCGGCCTCGGCGGGATGTCCGAGGTGTGGCGCGCCGACGACGAGGTGCTGCACCGGCCCGTCGCGGTCAAGGTCCTCGCCGGGCAGCTCGCCGCCGACCCGCAACTGCGCGCGGTCATCCAGCGCGAGGCCCGCGCGGCGGCGCGGCTGACCCACCCGCACGTGACCCAGGTGTACGACTACGCCGAGGCGACGCTTGCGGGCGGCGTCGTGGTCCCGTACCTGGTGATGGAGCTGGTGGAGGGGCAGACGCTCGCCGACCGGCTGGCCGGCGGGCCGCTGGCCTGGCCGGACGCGGTCCGCACGGCCGGGCAGGTCGCCGGGGCGCTGGCCGCGGCGCACCGCATCGGCGTGGTGCACCGCGACATCAAACCGGCGAACGTGATGCTCACCGAGACCGGCGCGAAGGTGCTCGACTTCGGCATCGCCGCGCCCGCCGGCCCGCACCCGGTCACCGGGCAGACCGGCGTGCTGCTGATGGGCACCCCCGCCTACTTCGCCCCGGAACGCCTCGACCCGGGCCCGGCGCATCCGGCCGGTGACGTGTACGCGCTCGGCGTGCTGCTGTACCGCAGCCTCACCGGCCGGGCCCCGCTGCCGGTGCGCAGCTGGGACGACGTGCTGGAGGTGCGGCGCAACCGGCCGCCGGTGCCGCCGCCGCGGGTGCCCGGCCTGCCGCCGGAGATCGCCGACCTGGTGCTGGCCTGCCTGGACGTGGACCCGGCGCGGCGGCCGAGCGCGGCCCGGCTCGCCGAGCGGCTCGGCGCGGGCCGCCCGGTGGATCCGCCGACCGCGATCCTGCCCACCGTGGCGCCGGTGACGCATTCGCCCACCCTGGTCGAGCGGGTTCCGGCCGCTACGGCCCGCCCGGGCGCGCCGGGGCGTCCCGGCGCGCCGCCGCGTCCGGCGGTCTCCTCGAACCGGCTGTTCGGGCTGCTGGTCGCCTGCGCCGTGGTGCTGCTGCTCGCGGTGGTCGGCTCGCTGGTGTGGGGTGACGGCTCCGGCGCCCCGCCGGCCGCCGCGCCCACGACTGGCCCCACGACCGGCGCCGCCGAGCCGCCTGCGCCCGAGCCGAGCAGCGCGGCGCCGCCGTCGACGGCGGCCGAACCGGTGACGCTGCGGCAGCTCGGCGACCGGTTCGACGAGTTGCTCGACCGGGCCGAGTCGATCGGGCTGATCGAGCGCAAGGTCGCCGACGACCTGCGCAAGAAGGTCGCCGAGCTGGACCGGGGCAAGCCGAAGGACCGGGAGAAGCGGGTCGAGGATCTGCGCGAGAAGATCGACGACGCGGCCGAGGACGAGAAGATCGACCCGGTCACCGCCACCGCGCTGCGCAAGCTGCTCGACGGCTACGAGCGGCTGCGCGGCGGCGACGAGGGCTGAGTGTCACCGCAGCGTGGCGGTGACCACCTCGCCGGTGTCCGTGCCGGCGCGGGCCACCGGCTCACCCGCCGGTGACCAGATCCCCGAACCACCCGCGGCGCGCGCGTACCCGCCCCCTGTCGACCCGGCGAAACTCGCCGTCGCCACCCACACGCCGTGCGCGGCGGCGACCCGGCGGGCGCGTTCGTCGGGCACCGCCGCGTCGTCGGCCGACTCCAGCACCCCGGCCAGGTAGGCGTCCGCGCCGAGCGCCACCGTCGCCGCCGCGTGCTCCGGCGTGCCGGTGTCCTTGCAGACCGCCAGGCCCAGCCGCCAGCCGTCCACATCGAGCACCGCCGGCTCCCGGCCCGGCCGCATGTGCTGCGGCTCCGCGCCGCCCAGGCACATCTTCCGGTACGCCACCCGCACGCCCTCGGCGTCGATCGCCAGCACCCCGATGTGCGGTCCGGGCACCGGCGCGCCGGCCAGCGCCAGCGTCCCGGTCTCGGCGCACGCCGCGCGCAGCGGTGCGAGCCGGGGATCGTCCGGGTCCAGCGGCGCGGCGTCCAGTTCGTACCCGGTCAGTGACATCTCCGGGAAGACCACCACGCGGGCCGCGGCGGCGCGCACGGCGTCGGCGTGCCGTGCCGCGTTGCCCGCGACGTCGCCGGAGCGGGTGAGCGGCTGGGCGACGGCGATCCGCAACGGCGTACGCATGGCGTACACGATAATGGTTTCCATGACGCGTGGTCGTCCGCAGCTTCGCCCCGTAACGTTGGTCGGATGATCGGAAACGCACAGCTGCTCGCCGGCCCCCGGGTGAGCGCCGCGCGGGCGGCAGAGCCGTCCGGTGACGGAGTGACCGGCTGGGTCACCGGCCTGATGGAACGGCTCGGCGGTCCCGGCGCCGGCCTCGCGGTGGCGCTGGAGAACCTGTTCCCGCCCATTCCCAGCGAGGTGATCCTGCCGCTGGCCGGCTTCACCGCGAGCCAGGGCAGGATGAGCCTGGTCGGTGCGATCGTCTGGACCACGATCGGGTCGATCGTGGGCGCGCTGGCGCTCTACTACATCGGCGCGGCCCTCGGGCGGGACCGGATGCGCGCCCTGGCCGAGCGGCTACCGCTGATCAAGCTGGAGGACGTGGACCGCACCGAGGCGTGGTTCCTGCGCCACGGCGTCAAGGCGGTGTTCTTCGGCCGGATGATTCCGATCTTCCGCAGTCTCATCTCCATTCCGGCCGGGGTGGAACGCATGCCGGTGCCGGTGTTCCTGCTCTACACCGCGCTGGGCAGCCTGATCTGGAACACCACGTTCGTGCTCGCCGGGTACTTCCTCGGCGAGCAGTGGCACGTGGTCGAGGCGTACGCGGGCACGTTCCAGAAGATCGTGATCGTGGCCGTGATCGCCGGGTTCTGCTGGTTCGTGGTCAGCCGGGTCCGCCGCTCGCGCCGGAGCGCCCTCGCGGCGGAGGCGGCGCCGACGCCGGAATCGGCGCCGGAGTCGGCCCGGCAGGGCACCGTCTACCGCGGCGGCTGGTACGGCCGCGAGGAGGACTGAGCCGGGCAGGGCGGATAGAGCGGGCGGG